>SXQR01000209.1 GCA_005792865.1 Flavobacterium sp.
CAGGTCCTTGTTGTTCTGCGTAAGTTCGCGGATCAGCTGCTCCTTCTCCTTTTCCTGTCTCTTTTCTTCCGAAATGTCGCGCTGTATGGATATCCAGTGTGAATGTTCGCCTTCCTTGTTCGTGATGGGGATCATGGAAAAATTGACCCAGTATTCCTCGCCCGATTTGCGGAAATTGAGTGTCTCGAACTTGTATTCCTTCTTGTTTTTGAGGGCTTCCGACAACTTTGTGATCTCGTTGATGATGGACTTCTTGCCCATGAAAACGGCGGGCGATTTCCCGATCACTTCCGATGCCTTGTAGCCCGTCATTTGCGTGAAGGCGGGGTTTACAAAGACGATTTTGGGGATGCCGCTCGATTTCCCCGCCTCGGTGATCACCACCGAATCCTTGGTCTGCGTCACCACGGTCTCGAGCAGTTTGAGTCGCTGTTCCTCTTCCTTCTGCTTGGTTACGTCCTGCATGGCGCTGATCATCCTGATGGGCTTGCCATTGCTGTCGCGTACCAGGAATCCCCTGTCAAAAACATATTTGTAGGTGCCGTCGGCGCAGGCAAATCGGTATTCATCCTGCCACTTCTCCACCTTCTCTTCAAGGAAATTGTAAAGCTTGACCGACACGCGGATGGAATCCTCCGGATGCACGCGGTCAAACCACCACTTGGATGTCTTGCCGACCTGTTCCTTCTTATAACCGAAAACCCCCTGGATCCCCTTGTTCCACAAAAAGTCGTCTTCCTGGATTTTCCAGTCCCAGATGGTATCGCTGGTCGCCTTGGCCACGATGTCGTACCGTTCCTTGGCGCGTTCGGTTTCCTCGACGGCATCGCGATTCTCGATAAGCACCCCGATCAGGCTCGTGACGCGTTCGATCAGGTTGATTTCCTCGGCCTTGGGCTCGCGGACCGATTTGTAATAAGTCGCAAAGCAGGCAATGACCTTGCCCGAGCGTTTCTTGACCGGTACGGCCCAACCCGCTCTGTAACCATAGGGCTGCACCACTTCCCGTAAACTGTCCCAAAGCGGATCTTTCCCGATGTCGCTCACATAGATGCTTTTGCCCCTGTGCATTGCGGTCCCGCAAGATCCGGATGCATCTCCAATCACCGTACCGCTCATCATTTGGGCGAGTTCCGGCTCCAGGGAATTTCCGGCCAGGTGTTTCATCTTTTGCTCGTCGGTGAGGGCGACGATGATGCAAGTCGAACCCGGAATGAGCTGCTCGATATTCTCAGTGAGTTTATTGATCACGAATTCAAACGAAATCTTTGGATTCGCATTGAGCTCGTAGATTTCCTTTTCAAAGGCCAGGATCGTCTCCTGGAATTTGCGCGTCGATATGTCCTGCATCGCCCCGATCTTCCGCACCGGCCTATCACCATTCCAGATGATGTTGAATCGGTCGAGGATGTCGGCATAAGTGCCGTCGCTGCGCAAAAACCGGTATTCCATCTCAAAATGGGTCCGGCCCGGATCGGCGACCGTGGCGTTCAATTCCTCATAGACACGTTCACGCTCGTCTGGATGGATGCAGGATTTGAAGAATTCGATGTCTGTGATATGATCCTCAAACACATACCCAAAAAGCGCATGGTAATTGGACCCCGAAATGTAAATTTTATGGGTGTTGAAATCGTAGTCGTAGATCGCGTCACTTGTCGCGCGTGCGATGGCTTCGAACCGCTCATTGGTCTCTCGGATCTTCCGCTCGTTTTCCACACGCGCCGTGACGTCCCGGGAATTGATGACGAGTCCTTCCACGGCCTCGTCGGCGAGGGCATTGGTCGCAATGGATTCGATCCACAGGTAATTCCCGGAAGCCGCCCTCATCCTGAACTGTGAAGAGAAAATGCGCCTGCGTGTGAGCAGGGTGCGGTAAAGTTCCTTGCATCTGTCCAGGTCATCCGGATGGATGTATTCACCAATATTGCGGCCCATGAGGCTCTCGGCCGGGAAGCCTAATATCGCCCCGTGGTTGGGGCTCGCATATTTGACGATGCCTTCCGGAGTGAGGATGGTGATCAGGTCGCCGCCTTCCTGGATCAATGACTTGAACCTTTTTTCACTTGCCTTCAGGGCACGTTCGGCCAGGAGGCGGTGCGTGATGTCGATGCTCAAGACAAGCCTGGCCCGGTGTCCCTCAATATAGATGTCATTGCTTTCGATCTGCACGTCGATGATCTCGCCGCTTTTCTTTCGGTGCCTGAAATAGCCCGTTCGGTATGCCCGTGTCTCCCGCACCTCGTGCAATGCAGCGTGCAGTTCGGCCAGGTCTTCTTCAGGACGCAGGTCAAGGATGGAGCGTTCGAGAAATTCGTTGCGCGCGTATCCGTAATGGCGGACCGCGGCATCGTTCACGTCAAGGATCTGCAGGGTGTCAATGTCGTAGATCCACATCGGCAAAGGGCTGAGTTGGAACAGGCTGCGGTGTTTCTCTTCGGATTCGCGCAGCTTCATGTTGTTCTTCTGCCGTTCGATGGAATAGGTGATGCTCTTGAAGAGTTGCGGCGCATTGAGTTCGTCCTTGAGCAGGTAATCGGCAACGCCAAAGGAAAAACTTTTGTGCTGGAATTCCTGGTTGGCAAAGGCCGTCAACACCACCAACGGCGTTTGCGGCGAGAGGTCGTGGATGCTGCTGATGAGCTCAGTGCCACTGATATCGGGCAGTGTAAGGTCCAGCAAAATCACGTCGATGGCTGGATTTTTGCCCAGGATCGCGGAGGCCTCCTTAAAGCAGCGCGCATGCAGGATGACGGGCTTGATAAAACTGTCCTGCAGCAAGTCTGCAATTAATACATAATCGCCGTAATTGTCCTCGATGATCAGGATCGTGCAATCGTTTACGGCAAAGGTCATGTAGCGGGCGTAATTTTTATGGCGCGATCGGCTCCGCGCGTTAATCGAATTCGGGAATTCCGGTAAGCGAGAGCAGTGCAATCCGGCACGATGAGCATATTGATCAAGGGTTCCGAAACAAATATAGGCAAACTATTTTCTAATTGTAAAATAAAAAACGCTGCCTTTTCCCGAGTCCGATTCGACCCAGATCCGTCCCCCGTACCCCTCGATGATCTTTTTGCAGATGGCAAGCCCGATACCCGTTCCCGAATATTGCTCGCGAAGGTGAAGCCGTTGGAAAACCACGAAAATCTTCCTGAAGTGCCTCGGTGCAATGCCGATGCCGTTGTCGGTAACCGAAAATTTCCAGTGCGTGCCTTCATCCGCGCACGAAACGGTGATTACCGGAGCCTCATCGGGCCGATGGTATTTGATCGCATTGCCGATGAGGTTCTGGAAAACCTGGGTAATCGGCACGCGACGGGCCCGCACCACCGGCAGCGGATCCCGCAATATCCTTCCGCCAAGTTCCTCGAGGGGTTCGCGGTTTTGCCGGACCAATTCATCCAGGACGTGGTCAAGGTCAATAGACTCCAGCGGCGCATCGGCATTATCGGCACGTGAATATTCCAGCAGGTCGAGGATGATCTGCCGCATCCGCACGGCACCGTCCACCGCAAAATGAAGGTATTCGCGGCCCTTTTCATCCAGGAGGTCGCGGTACTTCTTGTCCAGTTGGGTCAAAAACCCCGTGACCATGCGCAGCGGCTCCTGCAGATCGTGCGAGGCGATGTAGG
>SXQR01000210.1 GCA_005792865.1 Flavobacterium sp.
AATCATCGCGGATCCGCGACCCCTGCTGCTCGTTGTAGGTGTTGTACTTGTGAACGCTGAATCCCGGGTTCACCGTGAATTTTCCACTGATGAACTTGTAATGGATGCCCAAAAACGAATCGTTGAAAGCGTAGCGCACATCGTTCTGCGTATTGGGATTCAGGAAATGAGTAGAACCATTGTCCAGGATCTGGAAAATGTGGGAATTGAAATTCTGGTGGGAATATGTATAACCTGCCGTCAGGTTCAGGTTCGCTTTTGGTGTCACCATGTAGTAATAGTCGAACTTGGACTCGAGCTTGCCGGTCTTGATAAAGCGCGACTGGTTCAGGTCATAGCGGTCCTGCGGGAGGATGCCCAGGTTGTTTTCGGCGTCCTCGGGAATCAGGGAATCGGGAAAGGGATTGATGCCCAGGTTCGGGTTGTAGAATGGATCTTCCTCGTTGTAAAGATGCTGCGATTCAAAGGCAAAGACGTGTTTGTCCGATTTTGTCCAGTACAGGCTGAGATTCTGCGTCAGGGCAAGCGGGCGCTGTTTCCGGTCGGTGCCGATGAACTGGTTCTGGTCGGCATTGGGCGTGACCACCGAGGTCAGCGAAGAAAACTCGTCCTGCCCCGAAAGTTTCAAAAGCGCATCATAATCAAACTGAAAGGCGGCCGACGGTTTGTAGCTGGATGACAATTTGAACAATCCGAGGTTGCTTTTTTGGTGTGTCGACTGGTCCCGGAGCTCACTCGAGGCAACCTCATCTGAATTTGGCACCAGGATATTGGTGCGCGTTATGGTCTGCAGATCGGTGATAGTCGAGGATCCGATGGCAAAACCGCTCAGCGTCCAAGCCTTTGACGGATTATACGAGAAGTTGGTCGCCCCAAAATTGGTCTCGATCTCCTTGGCGCGGTTGTTCCTCAACATCGAGATCCCGAGGTCATTCGACGAAATATTGAAACTGGTGCCGCCCTTGGCCATCATGTTGCGGAAACCGCCCGTGAACTTGAAATAATCCTGCACGGTAAAGGGCAGTTCGCCGATGTTGTTGAAGTTCGCAAGCAAATTGAGCGAGTATTTCGGGCTGTAGTAAAACAGTTTGGGGTTGGCGACATACCGCGCCTCGTCATGCGCAATCCCGATGCCCGCGTTGACATCGCCAAACCAGAAGTTTTTCTTACCTTCCTTGAGCTTGATGTTCATCGCGATGTTCTCGGTATTGTTTTCGACGCCCTTTAGCGCCGAGATCTCGTTGTAATTGCGCAGCACCTGGACCTTGTCGATCGCATCGGCCGGAATGTTCTTGACCCCAAGCTTGGTGTCGCCGTCAAAAAAGTCCTTGCCTTCGACCATGAGTTTCGATACCTTCTTGCCCTCGACTTCCACTTCGCCGTCGGCATTGACCTCAACGCCGGGAAGTT
Source organism: Flavobacterium sp. (assembly GCA_005792865.1). Taxonomy (GTDB): domain Bacteria; phylum Bacteroidota; class Bacteroidia; order Flavobacteriales; family Flavobacteriaceae; genus Flavobacterium. The sequence continues at coordinate 1,411 of SXQR01000210.1, forward strand.
TTTTCAGTACGTCCTCGAGCTTGCGTTCGGTACCGGTCTTGAAGGAATCGGCGTTGTAGACGAGCGTGTCTCCCTTGATGGAGACGGGCATCTCGCGCACGATCTCGACGCCCTCGAGTTCGATGCCGCCTGCCTCGAGCACGATGCTTTGCGTAATATTCGAGGACTCGGCATTGACCGTGATCGTCTTGGTCTGCATGCCAAGGTAGCTGATGGTCACCGTATAAGCGGTATTGGCCTTGAGCGACAGCGCGTAGCGGCCCTTGTCGTTGGTGATCGCGTAGGATTCCATGGCCTTTGTGGCCGAGTTGACCGCCATGACATTGGCCATTTCAAGCGGCGCCGAAGCATTATCGGTGATGGCGCCCTCCATCCTGATGTTCTGGGCTACCAATGTTTGACAAATCGCGATTGCCAGCAGGGATAAAAATTTCTTCATGCGTCAGCCCCCGATTCGGATCATGTTGCGTTCCCCGCGCCCTTGTCCCTGGTACATCTGCTGCATCTCCTCCATCTTCTTGATCACGATCTCGTCATATTCCTTTTGCGTCACGACCTTGCCGTTGCCGGGTGCCTTGATCGCGGCTTTTTCCTTTGGGTTGAGAACGATCTTTGAACAGAGGATCGTAGTCTTGCCATCGTTGGCCTCGAGGATCAGGCCGGGCAGCCCCCAGTAACTTTCGGGGCCGTTGGAAACCGGGATTTCGGGTGTGTACCAGGCCGTGATCGTGATTTCCTTGGGCATCTCGATGTCAGCCATGAAGTTGGTCTTTTTCTCTTTTTCCTCTTCGGTCTTCGCGACCTCTTTACCGTCCTTCTTTTCCTCTTTCTTGTCGTCTTTTGGACGGAAATTCCTGAAATCGGTTTTGGGCGCCGCGATCACGGCCGTAGCCTTGAAACAATTGTAGCCCCCGATCTGGCGCGTCTCTCCTTCCATTTTCCAGGCAAGTTTCGGGAGCGAGTCCTTGACAAGGAATTCCTTGCCCATGAACTCCTTATCTACCGTATAGCTTTTTTCCTTCAGGTTTTTGTAATAGGTCCCGCCGCCGCCCATCATCGAGCTCATCATGCGGAAGCCGCCGCGTTCCTGGCCGGGCGCCTCGAGTTTCTCTTCCTCTTTGTAAACCGACGTATTTTTATCGAAATTGAGGATGAAGGTCTTCTCGAACATTTTCTTCATGCGTTCCTCGATCATTTTCTGCATGTCCGGGGTGATCTGGCTGTTGCCTTCGATGCGCGACTTGAATTCGCCCATCGAGGTCTTGGATTCGTAAACGGCCATTCCCTGGAACTCCTGTGCGATACACGGCGCGATTGCCGTCAGCATCAATAATTTAAGAAAGAGGAATTTTTTCATCTCGAGTTAATTTTACGTGGCAAATATGACGAAATGCCCATAGCCTTGTTACAAATGTTTTGTTAAAAGAGTTTTAGGCGTCTGGCTTGCGCCGATGGTAATTTGCTATATTCGTCAGGATGAAAAAGTGGTGGCTCCTGATATTGTTTGCGGCGTTCCGTATTGGGGCGCAGGTCCAGATGCCGACGCTCCAGGGAAAGCCGATTGACTGGAACGCAGACAGGTTCCTGGGCCACGACAAGTTTGGCTACCTGTATTTGATCCGCGACCGCGAACTGATCAAGGTTCAGGGCGCCCAGCAGGCCGGTTTCCAAAAACCCGAACTCGGCCGCATTGCCCGCGCCGACATCCTCAATCCGCTTTTGCCGTTGCTGTTCTACCGCGATTTCAACACCGTGGTCATGTTGGACAGCCAGCTCAACGAGGTCCGCATGGTCAATTTTTCGGAACTGCAGCAAAAAGGCCTCACGATCGCGGTCGAGGCCGCGGGCATCGCGTCGATGAACCGCCTCTGGATCTTTGACGGGCTTTCCAGGCAGCTCGGGCTTTTTGATTACAACCGAAGCACGTTTACGCCGGTGGGAAATCCGCAGCAGCAAAACATGATCGCCTATACCTCCGATTACAACCGGTTCACGTGGATCGATTCGCAGCGGCACATGTTCTCGACGGATGTTTTCGGCAAGACGGCGACGATTGGAAAAACACCGGAATTTGATGCCGTTTTCTTTGTATCGGAACAGGAAATCATCTACCGAAAGGGCGATGACCTCACCTACCTGAACGTGTCCAATGGGACCGGAAAATCGCTACCGGTGGTGGATAAATCGTTTGACGCATATTTCTACGGGGACCAAAATTTATCTATTTTTACCAAACAGGCAATCTCCAATTATAAAATCACTTTACCGTAATGCACATAGCAGTCGCAGGAAACATAGGCGCAGGAAAAACCACACTCACCCGCTTGCTCGCCAAGCATTTCAAATGGGAACCGCATTTTGAGGACGTGGTGGACAATCCCTACCTGGACGACTTTTACCACCAGATGGAGCGCTGGTCCTTCAACCTCCAGATTTACTTTCTCAACAGCCGTTTCCGCCAGATTTTGCAAATCCGCCAAAGCGGAAAGAACATCATCCAGGACCGGACGATCTATGAGGATGCGCACATATTTGCGCCCAACCTCCATGCCATGGGGTTGATGACCAATCGCGATTTCCAAAATTATTCCTCGCTTTTTGAACTGATGGAAAGCCTTGTCGCCGCACCTGATTTGCTCATCTACCTGCGCAGCTCGATCCCGAACCTGGTGAGCCAGATCCACAAGCGCGGCCGCGAATACGAGAACTCCATCTCCATTGACTACCTTTCCCGCCTAAACGAGCGCTACGAGGCCTGGATCCACACCTACAACAAGGGCAAACTTTTGATCATTGACGTGGACAACATTGATTTTGTCAATAATCCCGAGGACATGGGAATCATTTTCAATAAGATCAATGCGGAGGTGAATGGG
>SXQR01000211.1 GCA_005792865.1 Flavobacterium sp.
GTTTACAGGCTTGGTATTTCACGATTTTTTGTCTTATCAATTGACCCTTAGTTGCTCCTCCATTTCCGCCCCTTCCATGAGTATTTTCCCCGCACCGACAGCAATGCCACCAAAACGGTAAAAATTGGATGGACCATCGCCGAAAAAACCGGAAGCACCCATTTGCGTTGCCTTACCAATTTATTTGCGCCGATCATGATTCCCAGGTCAATTAAAAATTTAACCCCGAATGGACCCACAAAAAACATCCAGTGGATCTGTTGCGACAGGGCCAATACGGCCAATAGGATGATCGCCGCATTTCCCAGGAAGACGGCCAGGGCAACATCTTCGGCAAAATCATTTTGATAGGCGCCGGTCTTGGATCCCCACCGGATGCGTTGGTTGACGAGCCGTTTCCAACTTTTTTCGGTCCGGGTCTGCACCAGCGCTTCTCGCGATTTAAGGTAGCCCACCTTGGCATCCGCTTCGACGGCCTTGTGCAACAGGAAGACATCGTCACCGCCAGGTTTATTGTCATTTCCCGTGAATCCGCCCAATTCTTGAAACAGCTTCTTTTCATAGGCAAAATTTGCCCCGTTGCACATGAACGGCATTTCAATGCCAAAACCTCCAATAGTCGCGTCCTGCATGGCCAGAAGGTCATGGCCCTGGAAATTCCCCAATAAACCACTGACCTTGTTAAACGACACCGGCCCGGCCACCATCCTGCTTTGCGTTGACCGGATAAATTGATTGAGGGCCCTCAGCCAGTTGACCGGTACGGTACAATCGGCATCGGTGGTAACGATCCAGTCGCCCGTCGCGATGGGAATGGCCCGCGAGATTGCATCTTTCTTGGGTGAGCCGCTCCTGCGGATGTTTTCCAGCAACGTCGCTTGCAGGCTCCCATGTTGCATCCGCCAGCGGTAAACCAGGGATTGGCCATCGTCCTGCGATCCGTCATCGACCAGGATGATTTCAAAACGTTTGCGTGGATAGTCCAATTGGGCGATACTCTCGAGCAATGCGGGCAAGTTCCGGCTTTCATTGCGGAAGGGAACGACGATCGTAAAGGTGGTCGCAGGCGCTTCGTCACGCAATTCAAACTCGGGTACCCTGCCAAGTCCATATGCCAGCCGTGACATCTGCACCACATATAGCAAAAAATAGAACAACAGGATGATCAGGAGTGCTTCCATCGGGATTTGAAGGTTACGACATAATAACTGCCAATGGCTACCGGAAGGACAACGTTAAGCAACCACATCAGCGCGGTCACCAGCACGGGTATCCATTCGTTGATGCCCATCAGTCCGAAGAAATACACCGCAACGCCGCCCTTGACGGCAAAGTCCAGGAATTGGAAAGTGGGCAGTGCCGATGCAAGAAAATAAGTGCTTGTGATGGCCGCCATCAACAGCAGGTAAGGAATTTCAACGCCAAAGACCACGAACAGGATGTAATATTGGTGCGAAAAGAACAGGTATCTCCCAATGGCCAGATAGACATTCCGCCGATGGATGTCCTGTGAAATCTCCTTCAGTTTCCTGATTGCCGTTGAAAATGAGTACTTCCCGATGCTGATTTTCCGCACCGAAATAAGCACTGCCATGGAAACGACGAAAATCAAAAAAAGGTAAATCACCGCGTTTGTGCTGATCACGTCATAGACCGCATTGAAATACAACAACCCGAATGTCCCGAAAACAACCGTCAGTACCAACTGGATCCCGTTGCAAAGCAGGTTGAGGAAAACGATCCGTTTGGCCCGGGATTTTTCAAAAAACAAAGCCTTCGCCCCATACTCGCCGATGCCGTTCGGCGTGAAGATCGAAACCGTTAGCGCGCCCAATACCTGGCGCGATGAATCGGCAATTGAAATCTGTTTGAAAGACGAGACCAGGTTTTGCCATTTTAGGATCTCGAAAAACCGGTTAAGGAAGGCCAGGTTAAACAGCGCAATCCACGCCCACAAAGGAATCATCCCGATGCTGGCGCGGTCCCACAGGGCCTGCTCGTCCCGCAGCCGGGTCCAAATAAAATAGAATGCCGCCGCGACAATCAGAAGTTTAACGGCGGCAATAAGGAATTGTTTAGCTTTGCGCGGTAGCTGCATGGCGCAAAATACGGAATAAAATGGCAAACGAGCGCATCATATTGGGGATCGATCCGGGAACGACGATCATGGGATTCGGCTTGATCCGTGTAGTATCAAAACAGATGGAATTTATCCAACTCAACGAACTCCTGCTCGACAAATACGCCGACCACTATACCAAACTCCGGGTCATTTTTGACAGGACCATCGAACTCATCGAGACACACCACCCGGACGAGATTGCCATTGAGGCACCGTTTTTTGGCAAGAACGTCCAATCGATGCTCAAGCTTGGCCGTGCACAGGGCGTCGCGATGGCAGCCGGGCTCTCACGCCAGATTCCCATCACCGAATACGAACCCAAAAAAATCAAGATGGCCATCACCGGAAACGGGAACGCCAGCAAGGAACAAGTCGCCAAAATGCTGCAACAATTGCTTTCGCTCAAGGAACTTCCCAAGAACCTCGACAGCACCGACGGCCTTGCGGCGGCCGTTTGTCATTTTTTTAATTCCAATAAGGTCACGGCCGGGAAAAGTTATTCGGGTTGGGATGCATTCGTCAAGCAAAACGAGAATAGGATGGTTAAGTAGGAAGTGCGATCATTATCTAATCCTGCGGTTTTTAAACAGTCTTTACTTTTACCAGATACCATTTGACGATAAAACATTCGGTTACCAATCACTCATTTTCACGAGCCGCAGGGCGTACTAAACGAAGTTAAATTTTCAAATTTCCTAATTTCCTAATTAACTTGTCCGGCATCTACCTCCATATTCCCTTCTGCAAACAGGCCTGCCACTATTGCGATTTTCACTTCTCGACCTCAATGGCCAAGAAGGAGCGTATGGTTAAGGCGCTCGCCGATGAAATCAGGATGCGCCGAACGGATGCCGATAAAATCCAAACCATCTACTTTGGCGGAGGAACCCCAAGCGTCCTGTCAAATGCCGAAATATCTTTCCTGATCAAAACGGTTTACGATAATTTCGATGTTAGCAATAATCCCGAGATCACCCTCGAGGGCAATCCCGACGATCTTCCCGATACCCGGTTCGAGGCGCTAAAACAGTGTGGGATCAACCGGCTCAGCGTCGGGATCCAGTCTTTTTTTGACGAAGACTTACGGTTGATGAACCGCGCGCACGATGCGTGCCAATCGCTTCGGGCTTTGAATGCGGCGGTGCAGGTTTTCGACAACATTTCGATCGACCTGATCTACGGGATTCCGGGCTTGTCCCATGAGCGTTGGAAGGCCAACATCGATTACGCACTGGCATCCGGCGTGCCGCATATTTCCACCTACGCCCTGACCGTGGAGCCCCGGACCGCCTTGCATAAAATGGTTCGGGAACGCCAAATCGCAGAACCGTCCGAAGAATTGGCCGCCGAGCAATTCCAGATCCTCACCGACAACCTGACCCAAAACGGGTTCATCCATTACGAACTTTCAAATTTCGCCAGGCCGGGCTATTTCTCTAAAAACAATTCGGCGTATTGGCTGGGGAAAAAGTACATCGGCATCGGGCCCTCGGCACACAGCTACGACGGCATTTCGCGATCGTGGAACATTGCCAATAATGCGATTTATCTCAAAGGTATCGAATCGGCAAACCGAAATTTTGAATTAGAAACACTGTCACTCCCCGACCGTTACAACGAATCCGTCATGACAGGCCTTCGCACCATCTGGGGCGTGTCGCTTAAAAATATCAAAACTGCTTTTGGCGACGGCATGCTGGACTATATGCTTTCACGCGCCGAAAGGTTCATCACCGCCGGATTGCTGGAAATAAAAGACGGCGCACTCCGCACGACGCAAACGGGAAAATTTTTGGCCGACGGGCTCGCCAGCGACCTCTTTTTGGTTAATTTGGGCGAATGAACATGCGCGCCACCATCCAACTTGACGGCCGGGAACTGTCCGTCAACCTTTCAAAACCCCTGGACATTTCGCTGCCGCTTTCGGCCAGCGATGAAAATCCGATTGCGTGGTATCTGGAAAAACCGGTGATCGAGCCAGTCCGTTTTGGCGACTGGATCGGCAAGGTTTCCGAAGGGAAATCCTCGACCAATTTCAACAATATCCAATTCAACCCGCACGGCCACGGCACCCATACCGAATGCCTCGGCCACATCACCCGCGATTTTTACAGTGTCAATGACGCCCTCGGTCAATTCTTCTTTGCCGCCGAACTCATTTCCATTCAACCCGAAAAGATCGGTGAGGACCTCGTCATTACCCTTGAGCAGGTCAAAAGCGCGTTGCCTGACAAATCGCCGCAAGCCCTCGTGATCAGGACGCTTCCCAATCTTGATGCAAAACGGTCAAAAAAATATTCCAACACCAATCCGCCTTACCTGCATTTTCAAGCCGCAAAATTCCTCTGTGAAATTGGCGTCGAACATCTTTTGATCGACTTGCCCAGCGTGGACCGCGAACACGACGAAGGAAAATTGCTCGCGCACAAAGCCTTCTGGAACGTCACCAATATTGAACATCTGAACCCCGATGCACGCCACAACAGCACAATAACCGAACTTATTTTCGTTCCCAACCACATCCCCGACGGCAGCTACCTTTTAAACATACAAACGGCGCCTTTCGTCAATGACGCGGCGCCGTCCAGGCCTTTGTTGTTTAAACTTGATTAGTGCGTACGCATTTTGTCAAAAGTCGTAGTCAGGACTTTTTTCATCTTGTCGGTCGCGCCCTTCACGGCCGCTTCGATCGTATCGGCGTGGTTCACGACGGCCACCGGATTGAGCCCTGCGATGCGCGCCTCAATGGAACACCGTTTGTCCCCGGACGTCTCCTTGTCGCTGTTCTCGTCCCCAAGGAAAACGTGGAGGCCGGTAACCTTATCCTCAAATCGGCTCAGTGCATTGGCTATTTCGCCAGACCAATAGTCCTGGAGGCGCTGATAACCCTCAACGTGGTTATCGCTGTTGAATTGAATGTGCATGATGATGGTTTTTTGTTTCTTTAAAATTACGAAATCAAACGCCGCAGTTCAAGCAAAAAGACGGTATTATCTTAAGATTATGATTTGTATTCTCACGGAAAATATCCCAGCTCCCGCGGCGCTGCACAATTTTTTGTTCTTTTGCCTCGCCGCAAAAGAACCAAAAAGGCGAGGGCGACGGCGGAACCCTGCTAAAAATCTAAAGACGCTCGCGGGAAAATCGCCAAACTCGCACGGCTGGCGCCGGTGCTCAAACAGCACCGATTTTTGCCGCGATCCTCTTTGATTTTTGACGCAGGAACCCACAAGCCGCTTGAGCGGCCGCGTATAGCCGGATGTACATCTATTTACCGGAACTTTAGGTGCATACTGCTGCCAATTAGCAATCAGCCCATTTTGGATGAATGGCAGCTTAGCGGCTTTCTGGGAGAACCGTAGATTTCGAGGACGCGCCGCACGGCTGGCCTTTGAAAGCGCCCGTCGAGACGATCCGGAACGGCGAGCGGCTTAGGGCGCGTGGGAGCGGCGCGACGTAGAAATCAAGGTTTGGACAGAGCCGCCAGCGCACTTTTGGTCCTTTTACCTCACCTCTTTTATAATTTTAAGAGGTGTTCGGTGAACCTCCTCGGTTTGGTGCGCCAGCCAAAAGGACATCGCCGATAGGCATTCTGCACCGCTAGCTGCAAACATAACGGACGCGGCGCGGCGGTCAATCCGCCCAACAGGGCACAAAAAAAAGCCCCTTCTTCAAGGAGCTTTAGTACCCGGAGCCGGGCTAAACTAAGTCGTTTGAGCCCGTCTTTCCCGGGCACAAAAAAAAGCCCCTCATCTTGAGGAGCTTTCTGTACCCGGAGCCGGGCTCGAACCGGCACGGTTTCCCACAGGTGTTTGAGACCAGCGCGTCTACCAATTCCGCCATCCGGGCATTGTGGGTGCAAATGTAGCAAATAAAAAATTTCGCCGAAAAAAATTACGGGAATAATTCCTTTCCCACAACGATTTAATTCCTATTTTTGCACCTCGCTAACGCGACACACAACTAACTAACTACCAAACAACAAATTAAGATGCCACACCTTGAACCGGAGGCAAAGATTTTTGCCTGTTCGCAAAGCGTGTACCTGGCAGAGAAAATTGCCGAGCATTACGGCATTCCGCTGGGTAAGGTAACGTTCTCAAAATATAGTGACGGGGAGTTTCAGCCTTCCTACGAGGAATCGATACGGGGAATCCGGGTGTTCATCATCTGTTCAACGTTTCCCAGTGCCGACAACCTCATGGAACTGCTCCTGATGATCGACGCGGCCAAAAGGGCTTCGGCGAGGCACGTAACGGCCGTGATCCCCTATTTTGGGTGGGCGCGCCAGGACCGCAAGGACAAGCCCCGCGTCCCGATTGGGGCCAAGCTTGTCGCCAAATTGATCGAGGCGGCCGGTGCCACGCGCATCATGACCCTCGACCTGCACGCCGACCAGATCCAGGGATTCTTTGAGAAACCAGTGGATCACCTGTTTGCCTCGACGATCTTTTTGCCGCACGTGAAAAGCCTCGGGCTGGAAAATTTGACCATCGCGTCGCCGGACATGGGAGGTTCTAAAAGGGCTTATGCCTACTCGAAATTCCTCGAGTCGGACGTGGTGATCTGTTACAAGCAGCGCAAGATCGCCAACAAGGTGGACTCGATGGAGCTGATTGGCGAAGTGAAAGGAAGAAACGTCATTCTCGTGGATGACATGATCGATACGGGAGGCACGCTTGCAAAGGCCGCCGACCTGATGATGGAGAAAGGCGCATTGAGCGTCAGGGCGATCTGTACGCACGCGATCCTTTCGGGGAGCGCATATGAAAAGATCGAGAAGTCCCAGTTGAGCGAATTGATCGTGACCGACTCGATCCCGCTCAAGAGGCAGAGCGACAAGATCCGCGTGGTGAGCTGCGCGCCGCTTTTTGCCGAGGTGATGCACATTGTGCAGCACAACAACTCGATCAGTGGGAAGTTTCTAATGTGACGAATGACAAATGACAAATGTCGAACGGCCGCATCAATGGAACATCGCGTTAGATTTGAAATTAAAAGGAGGACAGCCGGTGGCTGTCAGGTATTTTAAAGATTATATTTCGGTTTATTATTGAGTTTCGATATACCCGCGTTAGGGATTGCAGCGGCATCCTTTTGTGACGAAGGAACAAAAGATAAAGCGAAAAGCCCGGCCGAAGGCAACGCCCAAACTGTTGAAATACAAAAGTCTTTCGACTTTTGACTTTCGACTTTTGACTAAGAGTTTTTTTATTAACTATATATTTTTACAATGAAATCGATTACGATTAAAGGATCAGAAAGAGAAAGCGTGGGCAAGGTTTCGACCAAGGCCTTGCGTAATGCTGGAATGGTTCCTTGCGTGCTTTACGGAGGAAATCAGGCAGTTCACTTCTCGGCAGAAGAAGGCGCTTTCAAAAACCTAATTTACACTCCAAACGCGCACACGGTCGTGATCGACCTTGGGGAGAAAAAATTAGAGGCCGTGCTTCAGGACATCCAGGTTCACCCCATTAGTGACAAGATCCTGCACATTGACTTCTACCAACTGTTCCAGGACAAGGACGTCACCATCGACGTTCCCGTCAAGGTTACCGGAACTTCTCCGGGCGTACTGGGCGGTGGTAACCTCATCCTCAACACCCGCAAGCTTAAGGTAAAGGCGCTTCCAAAGCACCTTCCTGACTACGTGGAGGCCAACATCTCCGAACTCGAGATGGGCAACAAGCTTTACATCACCAAGCTTAAGACCGACAACTTCAAGCTCCTCCACCCGGACAACACCGTGGTGGCGCAGGTGAAGATCTCACGTGCCGCGATGAAGGCTGCCCAGGAAGCTGCGAAAGCTGCCAAGGCACCGGCAAAAGGAAAGAAGAAGTAATTTTTCTTTTATCAATAGGGAAAGCATCGGGAAACCGGTGCTTTTTTTTTGGGCGTGCGGCGCCGAAGCCGTCTATTCCATTGGCGCAATGGGGA
>SXQR01000212.1 GCA_005792865.1 Flavobacterium sp.
CAAACCTTTCATTATGGATATACACGAATACCAGGGAAAAGAGATTCTTTCAGGCTATGGCGTTAAGGTTCAGCGCGGTTACGTGGCCAACAACCCGCAGGAAGCCGTTGCGGCCGCCAAAAAACTCACCGCCGAGACCGGAACGGGATGGCACGTGATCAAGGCGCAGGTACATGCGGGCGGGCGCGGAAAAGGCGGTGGCGTCAAGCTTGCGAAGAACCTGCAACAGGTCGAGGAATTGGCCGAGCAGATCATCGGGATGCAGCTCATCACGCCCCAGACCCCACCCGAAGGAAAGAAAGTCCACAAGGTACTCGTGGCTGAAGACGTCTATTACCCGGGCGAGAGCCAGACCGAGGAATTCTATATGTCGGTACTCCTTAACAGGGGCAAGGGCCGCAACATGATCATGTATTCTACCGAAGGCGGAATGGACATTGAGGAAGTGGCCGAAAAAACGCCGCATTTGATCTTCACCGAGGAGATCGATCCGGCCGTCGGGCTCCAGGCCTTCCAGGCGCGCCGCATTGCCTTTAACCTGGGCGTCAGCGGGAACGCATTCAAGGAAATGGTCCAGTTCGTGACCGCACTTTACAATGCTTATATCGGATCTGATGCTTCGATGTTTGAGATCAACCCCGTGCTCAAGACATCGGACAACCGCATCATTGCGGTCGATGCAAAGGTCAACCTTGACGACAATGCACTTTACCGCCAACAGAAATACGCCGAGATGCGCGACATTCGCGAGGAGAATCCCATCGAGGTCGAGGCAAAGGCTGCCGGGCTCAACTATGTGGACCTTGACGGCACCGTCGGTTGCATGGTAAATGGCGCCGGGCTTGCGATGGCCACCATGGACCTGATCAAATACGCAGGTTACGAGCCCGCAAACTTCCTGGATGTGGGCGGGACGGCCGATGCGAAGCGCGTCGAACTGGCCTTCCGCATTATCCTAAAAGATCCCAATGTCAAGGCGATCCTGATCAATATTTTTGGAGGGATCGTGCGTTGCGACCGCGTGGCGCAGGGTGTAATCGATGCCTACAAGAACATGGGCGATACCATCAAGGTGCCGATCATCGTGCGCCTGCAGGGCACCAATGCCGAGATGGCCAAGGAAATGATCGACAATTCGGGCATGCCGATCCTATCCGCGGTACAATTCCAGGAAGCGGCCGACCGCGTCAAGGAAGCGCTTGGATAATCAATAAGTATTTCTAAAAATAAAAAAGCCCCGGAGAAATTCGGGGCTTTTTGTTTATTTGATTATTTCTGCATCTTGGCCGGATCATCGTAATTGACCATCCACTGAATCCCGAACTTGTCGTTGCACATCCCGAAATAAGCGCCCCAAAACGTGTCGTTCAGCGGCATCGTGACCTGTCCGCCTGAGGAAAGGCCGTTAAATATCTTTTCGGCACCCTCGCGGCTGTCGGCGTTGAACGAAATCGCGAAGTTGTTGCCCTTGACAAAAGAGCCGCCACTGCAAAATTCGTCCGAGGTATCGCTGCCCATCAAGATTGTATTGCCAATGGGGAGCGAAACGTGCATGATCTTGTTGCCCATTTCCGGGTCCATTGCAGGTTGCCCCTCCGCCGGTGGCATGTCGCGGAAGCGGCCGATGTAGGGGAATTCGCCTCCAAAGACCGATTTGTAAAAGTTGAACGCTTCCTCGCAATTGCCGGGGAAGGTCAGATAAGGATTGATTGCTGCCATTTATTTGATTATTGGTTATTTTTTCTTGCCGTTGTTGAAGCGGACCTTTTCCACAATGGGCGCCGGTTTTTCTTTTTTTGCTGCCGGCCTGGCTTTCGCCGATGGTTTCCGGGCAGGTTTCTTGTCGCCAGTGGCCGCAAATTTTGTGTTGCTGGCTTTTGGGAATGTTTTGTCCGAAGCCGGTTTCCCCGCCGATGCCTTATGCGTGGCGATGACCTCCATGGGATTTTTCGGGTCCTCCTTGGTCCCGCGCAAATGGATCACGAGCCCATTGAGGAAGTTGCGCAGCACCTGGTCGCCGCACTCCATGTAGTTGTTGTGTTTTTCATCGCGGAAAAAAGCACTGAGTTCGGCTTTGGAGATCCTGAAATCCACAAGTTGCATGATCTCGATGATCTGGTCGTCGCGGAGCATCAGGGCCACGCGGAGTTTCTTAAATATGTCGTTGTTGTTCATAGTTATCAGAGGTCAGTTGTCAGTTGTCAGTCTTCAGTCATCAGTTTGTTTGGCGAATAATTCATGATTATTCTATCGATTTGGTTTTGTGTCCTCGTTCGACACTGGACATTTACTCCGCTGCGCTCCGTACAGTTCGGCTGCGCCTCGGGTGGACATTCATCAGTTTTCAAACAGCCAAAGATACGCCTTTGCAAACGATGCCGCCCACAGTTTTTCGTTGTGCTTTCCGCCGGGCACAATGGTGAATTTGAGATCGCCTGCACGCATGCGGGGCTGCAGCATGTTGACGAGCCGTTGTGCGTCGGGGACCATGCCCTTGCTTTCGGAATCACCAACCAGTAAATAAGTCCTGGCCCTGATGCGTTTCTGCTTCTGCGTCAGCAAATAGATGTCATCCGAATACCAAAGCGACGGCGAAAACAACAGCGCTTTTCCAAATATACGAGGATGTTCCAACACCGCGTACCAGGACATCAGCGCACCGAGCGAACTGCCCCCGATCGCCGTGTGCCGCCTGCCGCGCCTGGTTCGGAAATCGCGGTCGATCCTGGGCATCAATTCGTTGACGATGAAATCTACATAGGGTTTGCCGCCGCCTCCGCCGTGTTCGGGATTCGGGTAGGGCGTAAGCTCCATGAGGCGCTTGTCGTTACCGTGCTCGATGCCCACGACAATGACCTTGGCATCAAGGCTGTCCAGGGTTTCGTCCACGCGCCACTCGCCTGCAAACGAGGCTTTGGCGTCGAACAAGTTTTGCGCATCGTGCAGGTAGATCACGGGATAGCGGCGGTTTGTCTCGTCGTAATCTTCGGGGAGGTGCACTCGGATTTTGCGCTCGCCCAAGGCATCGGACGTGACGGTGAAGGTGCGGTCCTGGGCGAATGACGCCTGGAAGAGGACAATCAGGAAAATCAGTATTTTTCTCATCGTCCGATCACGATCCAATCCCAACCGTCACTTTGCACCTGCAGGCGTTCGTTGGGGTTGATGGTGTTGATGAAAGTATTCGTGACATCGTCATAAATGATGCCGCCCGCCGTAGTGAGCGGTTTTGGCGTGATCCCGTTTGAACCGATGACGATATAGATCCTGCCGAAATTTGCGGTTGCGTCCGGGAGCTGGACCGAATTGACCGATCCGAACACGCGCACGGTATGGTGGGTGGAGTCCACGATGAAATCTCCGGTGAAGGAACCGGTAGTGGTGTACGGCCTGACGTTGTTGGACCCCCAGGAAACGTTGCCGCTACCGTCGGTGATCAGGGCCTGGCCGGTACCGCCATCGGCCAGCGGCAACCGATAGCTGGTACCCATATTGCCAATCTCGGTTTCCCCCACGAGGCGCGTTCGGCCGACAAACATGGCCGCGTAACCTGCGGGATCGAGCACTTCGGAAAAAAAGCCATACTGGTTTCCACCCGCGCCGTCAATCCTTGAATAATGCCCGTAAACATTTGCGGATGCGTCGAAGCCGGTGATGTCAACGTAGCTCCCCGCAACCAGCGAAGCCGAATTTGGGCCGATATTGGTCCTGACACCATAAAGCGACCCGGTCGCCTGGGCCAGGTTGTTGTAAAGGCCGAAGAGATCGTTCGATGAATTGATCATGTCATTGTAAACGCCGTACTGCGTAGGCGCCTGGCCAAAGTAGTTGTGCAAACCGTAAATGGTCGCGGCCGAAGGCACCTCGTTCTTGAAGCCCGTGACCACCGACTGGTTGCTGCCAAACATATTGACGGATCCAAACTTCGCACCGCCCCAATATCCGTCAAATTCGGTCCAATGACCGTACTGCGGCATGAAACTATAGTTGGCAAGCCTGGTATAATGTCCGTAAATATTGGGATTTCCACCTTGCGCCACCGTGGTGTGCGTACCGTAAACCTGTTCACCCTGGTTGGGGCGCAAGAGGGTCTCCACGCCGGTGATGGTGCCGTTGCCCAGGCTTTCAATGTCCGAGTACACGCCCCTTGCATTTCCGCCGGTGGAAAGGTTGTTCGTCGTGCCATAGATGTCCGGACCCGCAATGAAATTTTGCATGCCCACTTTTTTGCCGATACTGTTCAGCGCCATGGCATTGTAAACGCCGTACATGTCCGCACCGCCCGATACTTCCAGCTGGTTGTACAGCCCGTAAACATATCCCGATCCCGAATTGATGATCTCGTTGCGGATGCCCTGCATAAGGCCGGAAGGCGGGGTGGTGCGTATAAAAAGACCGGTGTCCCGGTTGGAGATGACAGAGAGTTTCCCGATTTCGGGCGATGCCGAACCGATGACCAC
>SXQR01000213.1 GCA_005792865.1 Flavobacterium sp.
AACTGTTTCGCCAGGATTTTGTTTCGCGTTTTGCGGTTGGGGTCGAATAAAAGTTTCTTGAGGTGGATCACCTTGGTCACGGTTAGCTTGCGCCCGTCCGATTCCTTGTTGTAATCCCAAAGTTCCTGCATTGAGCGCTTGAGGTTCGGGCTGTTCTTGAAATGTTCGTGCCTTTCTTCCTCGGTCACCCACCGCAGGTTGTCGACGTGGTCATTACTGCGCACATAGTCCAGATGGATGACGTATTTGTGCTCGGGAGACGGACGTGGGATGAAAAATTGGGCAACAAATTTATAAGTTTGGACTGAGGAGCGCACCAGTTTTCCTTTTACCATTTTGCGAACGGTAATCTTTTGATACTTGGTAGGGTCGCTTTTGATGACCATCCCGTCCAGGATGTTTTCGGCGTAGCTAACGAGCCGCCCGAAATTCGAGACAGCGTAACGACGCCTGCGGGGACCTTCAAGGATTATTTCCCTGAATTCCTCCGATGGATAAGGCCGGAACATAATGTTAATTTTGGTACTCGCAAAAGTACCCACCATTACGGAATTCCGTAAGGTTATCACAAATATTTAACATTATACCTCGATCGGTTTCTCGGCATTGAAGATGAAGTACAGCCCCACCAGGATAAAGGGGATGCTGAGCCACTGGCCGGTGGAGAAAAGCCCCAGAGCCGATTCAAATCCACCCTGGCTCTCCTTGACGAATTCCACCACAAAACGCACGGTCCACAAAAGCACGAGGAATACGCCAAATAGGTATCCGAGCCTTTCGCGCATTGAGGTTTTCCAGTACAAGAGCATTAATATTGAAAACACGACGACATACCCCGCCGCTTCGTATAATTGCGCGGCGTGACGCACAGGGACCTGTTCCAAAAATGCTGCGAACTGCGGGTTTTCGGTAATTGCGGCGTAGGCCTGTTGCGGATCGGCAATCCCCGTCATGTCCATCGCCTGGCGCGCAGAGAAGTGCTCCCTGACAAACTGGACACCCAGGGGTGAATTGGTCGGATGTCCCGTTATTTCAGAATTGAAGAAATTCCCGATACGCACAAATATGGCCCCGCACGATACCGGGATCACGACCCGGTCCAGTACCCACAAAAGCGGCCTTTTCATGACCTTCCTGCTGTAATAGTACATGGCAATGATGATGGCAATCGCAGCGCCATGGCTCGCGAGCCCCTGGAAACCCGTGAATTCAAAGGTAGGATGGAACCTGAAGGGCAACAGGATTTCCAACAGGTTGTTTCTGTAATACTCCCAATCGTAAAAGAAGACATGCCCCAGACGGGCCCCCAGCAGGGTAGCCACAACGGTCCAGATAAAGAGCGAGTCAAGTTTTTCAACGGGTTCGTTCTCGCGGTCAAAAATCCGCTTCATTATGTACCAACCTAGGGCAAACGCCACGACGAACATCAGGCTGTAAAAACGGAGGACAAAATTTCCGATACTGATTCCCTCGGCGGGGTTCCAGACCATTTGAAGGGCAATTGACATAATGTTAATTTAGGGTAGGTAAAAATAGAAAAAATACTACAGGCGGCGATTTATTTTTCGGCCTTTGGCGGAACCGGGTCATACCCCGATCTTCCCCACGGATGGCAACTCAGTATCCTCCTCGTTCCCAGGTACAGCCCGTAAAATAACCCATGGATATTGAGCGCGTCCACCATGTACTGCGAGCACGTGGGTTCAAACCGGCATGACGAGGGCAAAAGCGGCGAGAGCACGATCTGGTAAAACCGCACGAGCAGCAGGGCAGGGGCGATCAGTATTTTTTTAAGGGTGATCAAAGCGAGAATGTGGTGCCTTCTTTGCCATCTTTTAGGTCGATGCCGATGGCGGCCAACTGGTCGCGGATCTGGTCTGAAAGCGCCCAATTCCGGTTGGCGCGCGCCTCGTTCCGCATTGCGATCAGCAGGTTGACCGTGCCCTCAAGGCGGTTATCTTCGCCGGCGGCG
Source organism: Flavobacterium sp. (assembly GCA_005792865.1). Classification (GTDB taxonomy): domain Bacteria; phylum Bacteroidota; class Bacteroidia; order Flavobacteriales; family Flavobacteriaceae; genus Flavobacterium. The sequence continues at coordinate 1,973 of SXQR01000213.1, forward strand.
CGGTCATTTTCAAGCCCGAGCACGTCAAATACAAATGCCTTCATCGTACCGGTGAAAATTTTAAGGTCGGCATCCGCCATCGTCTCTTTGCCATCCTTCATCAGGTTGATGTACCGCACCCCTTCAAAAAGCTGCGCGATCAGGATGGGCGCGTTGAAATCGTCGTTCATGGCATCGTAGCACGACTGTCGCCAAGCCGCAACATCAAGTGTCGTACTTTGGCCAACTGGCAAACCGTCAAGCGAATCAACCCCTTCCATCAGTCGGTAAAAGCCCTTTTCGGCGGCCAGCAATGCGTCGTTCGAAAAATCCAGTACGCTGCGGTAATGCGCCTGCAGCATGAAAAAGCGCGCCACTCCCGGAGCAAAAGCCTTGCTCAGGTTGGGGTTTCCGCCCGTATAGATTTCGGCCGGCAGGATAAAGTTGCCGGTGGATTTGGCCATCTTCTTGCCGTTCAGGGTCAGCATGTTCGCGTGCATCCAGAAATTGACCGGCGTGACCCCGCATGCGGCCTCGTTCTGCGCGATCTCGCATTCGTGGTGCGGGAACTTGAGGTCCATCCCGCCGCCGTGGATGTCAAACTGCTGCCCGAGGTATTTGGTGCTCATCGCCGTACATTCCAGGTGCCACCCCGGAAAACCGACGCCCCACGGCGATGGCCAGCGCATGATGTGCTGCGGCTCGGCTTTTTTCCAGAGCGCAAAATCCTGCGGATTCTTTTTGTCTGTCTGGCCGTCAAGGTCGCGCGTATTGGCTAGCATGTCCTCGATGTTGCGGCCGCTGAGTTTTCCGTAGTGGTTGGTCTGGTTGAACTTCACCACGTCAAAATACACTGAGCCGTTCGATTCGTACGCCAGCCCCTTTTCAAGGATCGCCTTTACGATCTCGATCTGTTCAATGATGTGCCCGGTCGCCGTGGGCTCGATACTCGGCGGAAGAAAATTGTAGGTGTTGAGGATATTGTGGAAATCCACGGTGTAGCGCTGTACGATCTCCATCGGCTCGAGCTGTTCGATCCGCGCTTTCTTGGCAATCCGGTCCTCGCCAACCTCCGCATCGTTCTCCAGGTGCCCGGCATCGGTGATGTTGCGCACGTAACGCACCTTGTAGCCCAGGTGGAGCAGGTACCTGAAGATCACGTCAAAGGACATGAACGTCCTCACGTTTCCCAGGTGCACGTTGCTGTAAACCGTCGGCCCGCACACATACATCCCAACGCTGCCCTCGTGGATCGGGACAAACGGCTGCTTGTCGCCCGTGAGCGAATTGTAGATCTTCAGGGACTGGGTCTTGTAGAGCGGTGCCATCACAAATGTTTTTTGGAGCTTTTTCCTGCTTTCCGCCTTATGCCCTGCGGGCGATGCCGGCTTCAATCAGGGCTAGGGCCTGGTCGTTCGTAATTAAAATTTGGTGTCGAGCTTGATGTAGTCCAGGAATTCGCGGCGCACTGCCGGCTCTTTGAACTTCCCTCCGAATTCCGAAGTGATCGTGCTGCTCTCGATATCGCTGATCCCTCGCGAATTCACGCAGAGGTGCTTGGCATCGATCACGCAGGCGACATCTTCGGTCCCCAGGGCGCGCTGCAGTTCCTGCACGATCTGCATCGTCAGGCGTTCCTGGACCTGCGGCCGTTTGGCGTAATATTGCACGATGCGGTTCATCTTGGAAAGCCCTATCACCGAGCCGTTGGAAATGTACGCCACATGCGCCCGCCCCACGATCGGCAGCAAATGGTGCTCACAGGTGGAATAAACCGTGATGTTTTTTTCCACCAGCATCTCGCCGTAACGATAATGGTTGGAAAAAGTGGACGGCTTGGGTTTGCGGTCGGGATTCAGACCACCAAAGATCTCGCGGACAAACATCTTGGCGACGCGGTTCGGGGTGCCTTTGAGGCTGTCGTCGGTGAGGTCCATGCCAAGGGTAAGCAAAATGTTCTCGACATCTTTCCTGATGCTTTCGATCTTCTGTTCGTCGGTCAGGGCAAAGGCGTCTTTGCGCATCGGGTTGACGGCTGCGGTAAAGGGATGCCCGGTATCCGCATCGTCCTCAAATTCCCGGTTTTCGATCATCTGGGTAGGGTATTTTTTTGACTTTCGGTAATTGTTGCGCAAAGATAATTAATTAAAACCGAATGCCCCGGCAATCACCGCGAGCGCATAATGTACCCGAAAATTTTCGGTTTTAAGAAAAACTTCTGCTAAATTTATGTAAATTTCGCTCCCTATTCAAATTACCCAGCCCATGAAGTTTAGAATTCTACTCCTCTCCCTGACGTGTTTGGCATTCAATCATTTAGCGCTCGCGGCGCCTGCGTGGGGAGACCGCCATAACGAACCGCGTGCCGCAGCCCCGGCAGTCCTGCCAACCGCGACCATTTCGGGAACGACAACGGCCTGTTTGGGCGGCACTCAACCGCTGATCACTTTTACGGGCGCGGGCGAAACGGCCCCATATACCTTTACCTACAACATCAACGGAGGCGCCCCGCTGACAGGTACCACGACCAGCGGCAACAGCGTCACGGTACCGGCCCCGACCAACGTGGCGGGCACTTTCAACTACAATTTGATCAGCGTCTCCTGCACCACGCCGGGCTGTATCCAGCCACAGACGGGCACGGCAACGGTCACCGTGGTCTCCACGCCGCCGCCAACAGCGACGATCACCGGGAATACCTCGGCGTGCGTGGGCGCGCCTTCCCCGCAGGTCACCTTCACCGGCGCCAACGGTATTGCGCCTTATACCTTTACCTACACGCTAAACGGCGGAGCGCCGCAAACCATCACGACCACCACGGGAAACAGCGTGCAGCTACCCGTGCCCACTACGGCGCAGGGAACCTTCGTGCACCAGCTCGTAAGCGTTTCCTCCTCGGCCACGCCCTCGTGTACCAACAATGTATCGGGCACCGCGACAGTAAACGTCATCAACGTTCCCACGGCCACCATTTCAGGTACCACCACCATTTGCCCTGGCACGACCGCCACGCTCACTTTTAACGGAACGCCCAATACGGTCGTTGTTTTTTATAACACCGCAAACAATTTTTACACGGTTACCATCGGCGCGTCGGGCACGGCGACCTGGACGTCGCCGGTACTGCAGCAGGGGACGGTTTACACGCTCTACAGCGTCGGAACGACAAATCCACCCGGATGTACCAACGAGGGAGTGACTGGATCGGCCACGGTCACGGTCAACCTGAACGGCTGTGCCTCGGTACTGGCCGGGGACCTCGACCTCGAAGGAGCCGTTGCTCCCGTTTGTGTCGTGGGGGAATGTCGGGACCTGACGGCGCAGTTCGTCGATTTGGGGACCACCACCCAATATACCGTTTCGCCGATTCCATACTGCCCGCAGGCTGCGTTCTTCGGGCCGGGCTTCACACCGATTTCAGTGGGCACCGACGATGTCTGGTCGCCCACCATCAACCTGCCGTTCAATTTTTGTTTCTTTGGCAACGTCTATTCCACTGCGCACGTCGGCTCCAACGGCTTGATTTCCTTTGCCAACGTGACGCCAGGCGGTGGTTCGGGATGGGCCTTTACGCAGACGCTGCCCAGTACCACCTATCCGTGGCCCAACGCGATCTACGGCGTGCACCAGGACACCAATCCGCAGCAGAGCCCGCCGGAGGTTTCGGTTAATTATCAGTTGATGGGCACCTATCCCTGCCGCAAGCTGGTCGTTAACTTTTACCATTTGGGTCAATTTTCATGTGGGCAGAGCGTCGGTCTACAGACCTACCAGATCGTACTCTACGAAATCTCCAACATCATTGAGGTTTATGTTGAGAGCCGGACACCTTGTACAGGGTGGAACAGCGGCAGCGGGGTCATCGGCATCATGAATGCCGCCGGTACCGTGGCCTATACACCGCCGGGGCGCAATACGGGAACCTGGTCGGCATCGATGGAAGCCTGGAGGTTTACCCCAAGCGGGCCTTCCGCTGTCAATTTCCAGTGGTTTGAGGGAACGACTCCCATCAGTACCAACACCAACATCACGGTTTGTCCAACTGCCACCACGACCTATACGGCGCAGGTCCAGTACAATATGTGCGGCCAGGTCACCACCATTACCAAGGATGTATTGGTGGAAGTCATCGACGATTTTTCGACCGCACCCAATGACCTCACCGAATGCGAGAACCTGTTTGACCTTACGGAGAACGACGCAGTCATCATCGGTAGCCAGAATCCCTTTGATTATGAAATTACCTATCACCTAAACCCGGCCGACGCTGCCGATGCCGCCAACCCGATCCCGAATGAAACGGCGTTCGTGGCTGCAAGCTCGGGCCAGACCATTTATGCGTCGATCATCAATTTCAATTCGCCGTGTATCCTTGTCAAGCCATTCCAGCTGTTCTTTACCGATTGCAGTTGCCCTGAAATTACCGACCCTTCGCCGGATCAGGTGTTGTGCGTCGGGGGTGACCCGGACCCTTTCTCGGTCAACACCGAATTTACCGGTACCGATGCGATTTCCTACGTGTACTTCAATACGCAACAAACGGGAGACGCGATGTATACAGGGGGCACACCGCTCGGCAGCGCGACTCCTGACGGTGCGACCGCCGCGACCTACGATGCTCCCGCGCTTGGCGCTGCGGGGTCTTTGCCAAACGTACCGGGTATATATTATGTGTACGCGAT
>SXQR01000214.1 GCA_005792865.1 Flavobacterium sp.
AAACCAAAAAAGATGAAAATACAGAACTACATAACCGGCCAATGGGTCGAGGGTTCCGGAAGCGGAACACCGCTCATCGACGCCGTGACGGGCGAGACCATCGCGTTCGCTTCGACTGAGGGAATCGATTTTGAAAAAGTCCTTCATTACGGACGCACCGTCGGCGGGCAAAAGCTACGCAAGATGACGTTCCAGGAGCGCGGAAACATGCTCAAGGCGCTGGCCATGTACCTTACCAAACGCAAGGAGCAATTTTACGAGATCAGCTACCGCACGGGCGCGACCCGCGTGGATTCGTGGATCGACATCGAGGGCGGTTTCGGAAACCTGTTTGCCAATGCCTCGCTGCGGAAACTGTTTCCCAACCAACCGTACGATGTGGAGGGCGACCCTATAGACCTATCGCGTGGCGGGCGCTTCATGGCGCACCACATATTGGTCCCGAAGCCCGGGGTTGCCGTCCACATCAACGCCTTCAACTTTCCCATTTGGGGAATGCTCGAGAAATGCGCCGTCAACTGGATGGCGGGGATGCCGGCGGTGGTAAAGCCCGCGACCTCCACGTCTTACCTCACCGAAGCCGTCGTCAGGGAGATCATAGGCTCGAAAATCTTACCGGAAGGCGCGCTGCAGCTCATCTGCGGTTCGGCGACAAAAATATTGGATCATGTGCAGAGCCAGGACGTTGTGACTTTTACCGGTTCGGCTGATACGGGGCGCAAACTCAGGGCCCATGCGATGATCATCAACGAAGCGGTTCCGTTCAACATGGAAGCCGACTCGCTCAACTGTTCGATTTTAGGCGAAGATGCGGTTCCCGGAACGCCCGAATTCGACCTCTTCGTGAGCCAGGTGCGCAGCGAGATGACCGTCAAGTGCGGGCAGAAGTGTACCGCCATACGCCGGATCATCGTCCCTGAAAATCTCATGGAAGACGTACAGATCGCGCTCGGAAAGGCGCTTGACAAGGTCACCATCGGCGACCCGAGGCTCAAGGAGGTCCGCATGGGCGCGCTGGTCTCACGCGAGGAAGTCCGGAAGGTTCAGGATCGCACCAGAGAAATCGCAAAAACCGCTTCCATCGTCTATGGCGATTACGAGAAGATCGACACGATCGGCGCCGACGCCTCAAAAGGTGCGTTCATCTCGCCGATGCTTTTGCGCGAGGACGATCCGTTTAAAAACCAATTTGTTCACGAAATCGAGGCATTCGGCCCGGTCGCGACTTTGATGCCTTACAAAACGATTGAGGATGCGGTCGAACTTGCCAAGCTCGGGAAAGGCTCACTGGTTTCGTCAATCGTTACCAACGACGATAAAATCGCCAAGGAGTACGTAATTAATGCCGCATCGCATCACGGAAGGATCCTGGTCCTCAACCGCGAGAACGCCAAGCAGTCAACGGGACACGGTTCACCGCTTCCGCAACTCGTCCACGGCGGCCCGGGTCGCGCAGGCGGTGGCGAGGAAATGGGAGGCCTGCGCGGAATCAAGCACTACATGCAGCGCTGTGCGGTCCAGGGAAGCCCGACGACGCTCACCGAGATTACCGGGATCTACCAGCCCAATTCGGCGTATAAGGAAGCCGACAAGCATCCATTCCAATATTACTGGGACGACATCGCCCCCGGCATGTCCATCAAGACCCACAAGCGCACGGTGACCGATATTGACATCGTCAACTTTGCCAACCTTACCTGGGATCATTTCTACGCCCACACTGACATCACCTCGCTCAAGGGAAGCATCTTCGAGAAACGCACCGCACACGGCTATTTCATTTTGGCCGCAGCCGCAGGGCTTTTTGTCTGGCCCGGAAAAGGGCCCGTCGCCGCCAATTACGGCCTCGAGGAATGCCGCTTCCTGCGCCCGATCTACGACAATGACACGATCTACGTCCGCCTCACCTGCAAGCAAAAGGTGGAACGCGACAGCCGCGGCGAGGAGATGCCTTCGGGTATCGTGAAGTGGTTTGTCGAAGTCTTCGATCAGCACGACGAGTTATGCGCCATCGCCACGATCCTCACGATGGTACAAAAGCGCTCGCCGTTCAAGGCCATCGGCCCGGACAACATCGACGATTACATGACCAGGCTCACGGTGAATCACAAGGCCAATTGGGGCGCGATGACGCCGCAGCACATGGTGGAGCACCTCGAATCGGCACTGATGATGGCCGCCAACAATTTTGGCGAATACGAGATTTCGACCCCGGCCGAACATCTGGACAAATACCGCGAGATGATCTTCAGCCACAAACCGATGCCAAAAGGGCACAAACACCCGCTGATGAAGCCCGATGCGCTCGAGGACCTGCGTCATCCGGACCTGGAGACCGCCAAGGCGAAAATGCGCGAGGCCTATGCCGCGTACGAACAATATTTCAAGGAAAACCCCGATGCCCGCACCAAGAATGCGGTATTCGGGATGATGGACAAATTCGAGTGGGATTTGCTCAACACCAAGCACTTCAACCATCATTTCGAGCAATTCGGGATTTTGGATTAGGAGCTTTTTCCGGCTCTTGGCTTTATCTCTTCGCTTTGCTGCGAGGATATCGCCGCGATCCGGGCTAGTTAGCAGTCAGCGATCAGCAATCAGCTGTCAGCCCATTGGGAACTAAAAGCATATCGAATAAACATAACAAACTGAAAGCGGAAAGCTGACCCCTGAAAGCTATGGAACCATACGTAAAGCAAACAATAAACGACAATATTTGTACGATCGAGTTCTTCCACCCGGAGCAAAATAGCTTACCCGGAACGATCCTCGCCCAACTTGCCGACAACATTACCACCGCCGGGAAGAACGACGCTGTCAAGGTGATTATCCTTCGCAGCGGCGGCGACCGGACGTTTTGTGCCGGTGCCAGTTTCCGCGAGCTGATCTCGATTGACGACGCGGCCACCGGCAAGGTGTTTTTTTCCGGTTTTGCCAACGTGATCAACGCGATGCGCAAGTGCCCCAAGTTCATCATCGGGCGGGTGCAGGGCAAGGCCGTGGGCGGTGGCGTTGGGATCGCCGCGGCAAGCGATTATTGCATCGCGACCAAATTTGCGGCGATCAAGCTCAGCGAACTCAACGTCGGGATCGGGCCCTTCGTGGTAAGCCCGGCCATCGAGCGCAAGATCGGGGTGTCGGCGATGTCGCAGATCGCGATAGACGCCAACTCCTTTTACGAAGCCGAATGGGCTCGTGCAAAAGGCCTGTATGCGAATATTTTCGATTCGATCGAGGTCATGGACGAGGCCATCGATTCCTTTGCCCGCCACCTCTGCACCTACAACCCCGAGGCGATGCACGAGATGAAGCGCATCTTCTGGAAAGGCACCGAGGACTGGGACATGCTGCTCTCCGAGCGCGCGGCGATCAGCGGGCGGTTGGTGTTGAGTGAGTTTACGAAGAGTACTTTGGAAAAGTTTAAAAATTAGGAAATTAGGAAATTAGGAAATTAGGAAATTAGGAAATTAGGAAATTAGGAAATTAGGAAATTACAGTATTAAACAATCTGCTGATTTCATCGTAGGCATTTCCTAATTGGCACATTTCCTAATTAGCACATTAACATGATATACGAATTCAACTCCTTCATCCCCGTCATCCACGAAAGTAGTTTCGTGCACCCGCTTGCGGCCGTGACGGGCAACGTGATCATCGGGAAGGACTGCTACATAGGGCCGGGCGCGGCAATCCGCGGTGACTGGGGCGGAATCGTGATCGAGGACGGTTGCAACGTGCAGGAGAACTGCACGATCCACATGTTCCCGGGCAAGAGCATCGTCCTTCGGGAAGGCGCGCACATCGGGCACGGGGCCATTGTCCACGGGGCCAACATCGGGCGCAATTCGCTGATTGGAATGAACGCCGTGATTATGGACGGAGCCGAGGTGGGAGACGAGTGCATCGTGGGCGCTTTGGCTTTCGTCAAGGCCGAGATGAAGATCCCCAACCGAAAGATCGTCGCGGGAAATCCGGCGGCAATCGTAAAGGACGTAAGCGACGAAATGATCGAATGGAAAACCCGCGGGACTGCACTGTACCAGCAACTGCCAGCGGAAATGTACGCCACCTGGAAGGAAGTGGAGCCGCTCAGGGAAGTGCCGGAGGATAGGCCCGAGCAGAAGGCATATTTTGAGACACTGCAAGAGCTAAAGGATAACCGTCAAACGTCGAATGACGTACGACGAACGAAGTAAAAAATCAAATTTTGAGTAAGATAGTTGATCAGTCGGCCCGTTCGACATTTGACATTAGACATTCGACATGATAGAATTCAAACTGCCCAAAATGGGCGAAAGCATATCCGAAGCAACCATCATCTCGTGGCTCAAGGCCGTGGGCGATTACGTGGAGGCCGAGGAAACGATTTTGGAAGTCGCGACCGACAAGGTGGACAGCGAGGTGCAGTCACCCGTAACGGGCGTGATCAAGGAACTGCGTTTTGCCAAGGGCGATGTGGTGAAGGTGGGGGAGGTGCTGGCGATCATAGAGGAGAGTCAAGAAGAAAGAAGCAAGAAGCAAGAGCAAAGCCGTCAGCCGTCAGTCATCAGTCATCAGTCTATTAACGAAGAGCAACGAATTTCTGACAACCAACAATCGACAACTGACAACCGACAACCGGCCGGCAACCGTAAACCGTCAACCGTAAACCAAGATGTTTTCCTATCCCCACTCATCATCTCGATCGCCCAAAAGGAGAACCTGTCACTTGAGGAAGTGCAAACGATCCCGGGAACGGGGACCGGTGGAAGGATCCGCAAGAGCGATGTATTTGAATACCTGAAGCACCGCAAATATCCCTTGCAGAGAGCTGTCAGCCATCAGCCGTCGGCTTTCAGTTTTCCCAAACCAACGGTCAATTTCAACGAGGGCAAGGACCGCATCGTCGAGATGGACCGCATGCGCCAGATGATTGCCGGGCACATGGTGTACTCCAAGCACACCTCGCCGCACGTCACGTCGTATCTCGAGATCGATGTGACCGATCTGGTCAACTGGCGAAATGCGAATAAAGATGCATTCGGGAAAAAGCACGGCCAGAAGCTGACTTTCACGCCGGTTTTCGTGCAGGCCGTCGCCAGGGCTGTCGCCGAATTCCCGATGATCAACGTCCAGGTTGACGGCAACAAGATCGTGGTAAAGGGCGATATCAACATCGGGATGGCGACGGCGCTTCCGTCAGGCAACCTGATCGTCCCGGTGGTCCGCAATGCCGATACAAAGGAAATGCACGAGCTCGCCGCGGACGTCAACCGTTTGGCCGACGCGGCGCGCAACAACAAACTCAAACCCGACGATATCCAGGGCAGTACCTTTACGATATCCAATGTGGGGACATTTGGCAGCCTGATGGGCACGCCAATCATCAACCAGCCCGAGGTCGCGATTTTGGCCTTCGGGATCATCAAGAAGCGCCCCGAAGTCATCACCACCGACAAGGGTGACGAGATCGCGATCAGGAGCATGATGTTCCTGTCGCTTTCGTTTGACCACCGCGTGATCGACGGGCACCTGGGCGGATCGTTCCTGCGCCGTGTGGGCGACCACCTTGAAAAATTTGACATCAATACCGCAATCTAGGTTGCAAAAAACACAACTATGGAATACAACATCACCGAAAAAAAAACATTGCAATCCCGCGTGTCCAACCAGGACATCAACAACATCATGATGGGCAAGGCCTTTACCGACCACATGTTTGTTTGCGATTACGCCGACGGCAAATGGCAAAATGCGCGCATCGAACCGCTCGACCTCATCCCCACGCATCCAGCCGCGATGGCGCTGCACTACGGCCAGGCGATCTTCGAGGGACTAAAGGCCACGATGGGCGAAGACGGAAACCCGATGCTTTTCAGGCCCATCGAGAATGCCAAGCGTTTGAACCATTCGGCCGACAGGATGGGAATGCCGCGTTTTCCCGAGGAACTTTTCGTGGAAGGATTGCGCCGCCTGGTGGATATCGACCGCGACTGGGTTCCCACGAGCGAGGGTTCAACCCTTTATTTGCGGCCTTTCATGTACGCCGACGAAGCCTTTATCGGGATGCGCGCGGCCACGACCTACAAGTTCATCATCATGGCGTCGCCGGCAGGGCCGTTCTTCAGCAAACGGATCAGGCTTTATGCCGAGAAAAAATACGTACGCGCCGTCAATGGCGGGACGGGCGAGGCCAAGGCCGCAGGGAATTATGCCGCCGCCATCCGCCCGACCGAGTACGCCAAGGCTCAGGGTTACGACCAGGTTTTGTGGCTTGATGCGCATGACTTTGAATACATCCAGGAAGTAGGAACGATGAACATCTTTTTCAAGATCGCCGGTAAATTCATCACGCCGAACCTCAATGGCTCCGTGCTCGCGGGCATCACGCGGATGAGCGTCATGGAACTATTGCGCGACAAGGGCTTCGAGGTCGGGGAAAGGCCGATCACGATCTCCGAAATCAAGGCGGCTTCAGAAAACGGCACGCTCGAGGAAGCCTTTGGCGTGGGGACCGCTGTGAATATCGCGATGGTGGAAGAGATCGGCAACAATGATTTCTCGATCAAACTGCCCGCCGATAATCCCATGGCAAACGATATATTGAATACGCTGGCCGATATCCGGTCAGGGCGCGTCGGGGATAAATTTGGTTGGATTTTGCCCGTCGTGAAGACAGAAGCGCAGCCCCGATAGCGCCGATATCCTTTTTCCGGTAGGAAAAAGATAAAGGCAATAGCGGGAGATGTCTGCCATAAAAATCTGTCAAATGTCGAAAGTCGAATGTCGAAAGACGGTCCTAATTAGCAAAGTGCATACTGACGGCTGACAGCTGACAGCTAAAAAATGAAAGTATTGGAAAAAATAGATAAAAAGGTTTTTGAAAAGGCTTTTGCCACGATGGCGACGGCCAAGGCGATGACCGAACTCTACGAGGAGAATTTCAAGATCGTGTCAAAATATGTCCATGCGACCTCGCGGGGGCATGAGGCGATCCAGATTGCGACTGCGTTGCAGCTTTTGCCGCAGGATTTCGCGTTTCCGTATTATCGCGACGACTCGTTCATGCTGGGCATCGGGATGCGGCCGTATGACATGATGCTGCAGCTGATGGCCAAGCGCGACGATCCGTTTTCAGGCGGGCGAACGTATTACTGCCACCCGAGCCTGCGCGATGCCGACAAGCCCAAGATCCCGCACCAGTCCTCGGCGACGGGGATGCAGGCGATTCCGGCGACGGGCGCGGCGATGGGATTCTGGTACAAAGAAAGCGTTGGGATTGCCGATGGCGATTCTCAAAGACCGGTCGTGGTATGTTCGCTGGGCGATGCCTCGGTAACCGAGGGCGAAGTGGCCGAAGCGTTGCAGATGGCGGCGTTAAAGCAATTGCCCATTTTGTATCTCGTGCAGGACAACGGCTGGGACATTTCGGCGAATGCGGCCGAGACCCGCGCGCAGAACGCGTTTGATTATGCGAAGGGTTTTCATGGGATCGAGGCGATTTCAATTGACGGCGCCGATTTTACCGAAAGTTATGTGACGCTCAAAAAAGTCATTGAGACGATCCGCAACGAACGCCGTCCGTTTTTGGTGCATGCGCGGGTTCCGCTGCTTAACCACCATACTTCAGGCGTGCGGATGGAGTGGTACCGCGACGATCTGGAGGAAGCCAGGTCGCGCGATCCTTATCCGGTTATGATCAACCAGATGCGGGAGGCGGGATTTTCAGATGCCGAAATTGACGCCTTGGAAAAAATGGCAAAGCAAACGGTTGAGGAAGATTTCAACCTTGCCCAACAGGCCGAGGACCCGCGCCCCGAAGATCTTTTCACGCACGATTTTGCCCCGACCCCGATTACAGAGGAAAGGGGTGAGCGCAACCCCGACCGCGAGGACAAGGTGGTCATGGTGGACTGCGCGCTGTTTGGCGTCGAGGAACTCATGCGCGAAAACAAGGAATGCCTGCTTTACGGGCAGGACGTGGGCGGACGGCTGGGCGGTGTCTTTCGCGAGGCCGCAACGCTTGCCCAGAAGTTTGGCGACAACCGCGTCTTCAACACCCCGATCCAGGAGGCGTTCATCGTGGGATCGACGGTGGGGATGTCGGCGGTAGGGTTGAAGCCGATCGTTGAGGTCCAGTTTGCCGATTATATCTGGCCGGGGCTCAACCAGCTTTTTACCGAAGTGGCGCGCTCGTGCTACCTCACCAACGGAAAATGGCCGGTGTCGATGATATTGCGCGTGCCGATCGGCGCATACGGGAGCGGCGGGCCTTACCATTCCTCTTCGGTGGAAAGCGTGCTGACCAACATTCGCGGGATCAAGATCGCCTACCCGAGCAACGGTGCCGATCTCAAGGGGCTTATGAAAGCCGCCTACCACGACCCGAATCCTGTTGTGATCCTGGAGCACAAAGGGCTTTATTGGTCAAAAGTAAAGGGAACCGATGCCGCCCGCGTCAACGAGCCGTCGGAAGATTATGTGCTTCCCTTTGGGATGGCGAACATCGTTCAGGAGATCTGGCCGCAGGACGAGAAGGAAACGATCAGCATCATTACATACGGCATGGGCGTGCACTGGGCGCTGAATGCATCGGCCGATATGCGCGAAAACGTCGAGATCGTCGATTTGCGGACGCTTTATCCGCTCGACGAGGAAACTATCGTCAAATCGGTCAAAAAGGCCAGAAAATGCCTTGTGGTGACCGAGGAGCCCGTAAGCAATTCGTTTGCGCGAAGCCTTGCGGGGATGATCCAGGAAAAATGCTTCCGCGAACTCGACGCGCCGGTGATGGTCATCGGATCGGAAAACCTGCCCGCCATCCCGCTCAATGCGACCCTCGAACAGGCGATGGTGCCATCGGCAGAAAAAGTCCGCGCGAAGATCATGGAGCTGCTCGAATATTAAAATTTCGGCCGGGCGGTAATTTTTTGTAAATTTAAGCATGGCCAGAGTTACAAGCGCAACCAAAACACTTCAGGAATACGGCCGCGGCATCATTGGCGGCCTGCTCTTCAGTTTGCCGCTCATCTATACGATGGAAGTCTGGTGGGCCGGCTTTATCGCGTCGGCCGAAGCGCTTCTCGCCTGCATTGGCTTCACCTTCCTGCTCCTGTTGGGCTATAACCGGTTTGCCGGGATGAGGCGAGATGCGACCTTTGGCGACCTTTGTTGGGATTCGGTGGAGGAGATCGGACTTGCGATTTTCGTGAGTTTCATTTTCCTGCTCTTGATCGGGCAGATCGAATTTTCCATGTCCGCCCATGAAATCCTGGGAAAAACCGTTACCGAATCGATGATTGTTGCGGTCGGGATCTCAGTGGGGACGGCGCAGTTGGGGCCTTCCGGCTCAAAGGAAACCGGGATGGAGGGCAACGAGGGGAAATTCGCTGCCATTTTTGAGGTGATCATCCTGTCGATATGCGGGGCAACCTTGTTTGGTTCGGCCGTCGCACCCACCGAAGAAATTTTGCTCATTGCGATTAACTGCTCCCCTGGGCAACTGCTATTGATGGTCCTGCTCTCACTGGGCTTGTGTGCCGTGATCTGTTTTTTCAGCGAGTTCAGGGGCAGGGGAAACCGGGGCAGCTCCTGGTTCCAGATGGCGGGCATCGTAGCGTTGATCTATTCGCTTTCGGTGATGGTATCCTTGCTGATGCTAATTTTTTTCAGGCGCACCGACGGCAGCGGATTTTATATAATCGCAGCCCAGACCATCGTATTGGCAATCCCCGCCTCGATCGGGGCATCTGCCGGAAGGCTGATCATTGACGGAAATTATGGCGAAAGCAAAAAATAAGCACAATGTCGTGGAAATCGGCACCTTTATCTTTGGCCTGGCGGTTCTGGCTGCCATTGTGGGATACCTGGTGGTCAGGATTATTTCATCGGAGGAAACACCTCCCAAACTGCGGGCGGGAATCGAACGCATCGAAGGGGAATGTTGCACGTACAGCGTCACCATTGAGAATTCCGGCTCCCAAACGGCCGAGGCCGTTACGATCTTGTTTGTCCGGAGCGGGCAGGGCGGCACTGTCGAAACGACGCTGGCGGTGGATTACGTCCCGGCCCATTCAAAAAGGGAAGCCATGCTGGTTTTCCCCGATGCCAGGCCCACCGAAACGGTCACGGTAGGCGGCATTTCCTTCAATCTTCCCTAATTATCTGATCACGACCTTTTTAACCACGTTGCCACAGCGGAGCAGGTAGAGCCCGGATGCGAATTTTGTAGTGTCTATCTGCATGTGATCTGAAAAGTTGCCTTGGAAAACTTTCTTTCCCAATGGGTCATACAGCGTGACCGGCATTCCGGCGAGCAAGTTGCCCGATAGATAAATTAGGTCGGACGCCGGGTTTGGATAGACCCTAAATTGATCAAGCGTTTGATTCCGGACCGAGAGATTCGTCTCGTTGTTGATGCCAAAAGTTGCGGCCTGCTGGACAAAATCGCCGGTTCCGTTGGGAATGCGCGCCGACGCGACGTCCGGTGTCTGAGCGCCAAAAACGTGCGAATCCATGATTTCCTGCGCGGGGTTGGAAAGCGCGAGTTCCTCTCCCGATGCCGAGATTTTCCAGCTCGCATGAAGCGGTCCTTCGGTGGATTCGTGATCGGCCCAGACAATCAGGTAACCATTGGCAGGGATGATGGTGCCCAAAGGGAATTGCCACTTGGTCAGGTTGGTGAGATTGTCAGATAAAAAGTATCCGCCAAGATCCACAGCCTGCGCCGTCGTGTTGTAAAGCTCTACCCAGTCCTCAACATCGCCTGCCTCGTCCACGTTGCCCATCGTATTGCTGGCCATGAATTCGTTGATGACCACGCCGTTTGGTGCCGATATGGCCTGGACGGTAAAGACAAAAATATCGTGTTCGGCTCCGGTGGGCAGGTAAGAGGACGTCAGCGATGTATTGGCCGCGACCGCCTCAATGTAATACCGCACGAAGGTGTTGGCCCCGTAGGCCGGGATCGACCCGCCGAAGATGCCATCGTTGGCCGCACCGTCATTGTGGGCGCCGTCGTCAAACATCTGCGTGGCGGTAAAATTCCCTACAAGCCCCGTCGCGTGATAGAGGTTGACCTTGCTGATGCCGTTGACGGAAGTTACGCTTGCGCGGATGTGAGCCGCCTGTCCCGCAAACGGCGCCTGGTACATTTCCATCGCCTCGTTGAAATACGGTGCCGATGCGATCATGGGCGCTACCTGCGCCACTTCGGGATGTGCGACAAGATAATTGCGGCGGTTTGCCACAAAGGTCTTCAGCGCCGGAATCCCGGTAGTATATTGAAAATTGGAATACAGTTTTTTGGGATCGGCCTCGACAAGGTCGCCAATCTGTGCGTCGAGCGCGTCAATGATTGCGTTTGCGTTGGCCGTGGTGAACGTTTCGTTGAGGATCGTGCGGTAGTGCGCGAGGTAACGCTGGCGCCACTCCGGAATATTCAGCAGCTTATTCAACAGCGGATAATTGACGTTGGTCGCATTCTTGAAGGGCGTCCATGTTGTAGTGGCCGAGGATTGAAAAGTCGAGTTGCCGTCATATTCAAATGGCACCGTGCGGTCGGTCTCGGGCTCGTAATAGATCATGTAGTCCATCTTGCCTTTCATGACGTAGCTGTCGTCGTCGGTAAAAATATTCTCGGCGGCGAGGTACCAAAGGATCTTGTCGATGTCGAGCTTGGCACGGACCGTCTCCTTGTTCGCATCCGTGGCGGTGCCCAGGACCTGGCAGGCATCGATGAGTTTTTGCCACGAATCCTCGATATCGGTAGACTTCAGGCTGTAATACTGCTGATAGGATGCTTCGGATGCACCGAGGTAGTTCATGCCGGCGGTGCCATCTCCCCAGGTGCCGCCGGGATTGCCGTCATTGGGATTGGCGCGGAACCGGGCGCCGTCATTGCTGGTCCACCACTCTTCAAGGAAAACCTTGTCGATACCCTGTATGTTTGGATAAAGCCCCCAGTCTTCGCCATTGATATACAAATGGATGTAATTTCCTTTTGCAATCGGTGTGTGCCGACGCGCCATGCGGTTGTACAGGACTTCGCGCATGAAGGTCGGGTCCTGGTGCGCATTGTTGAATTTCAGGCTGTTGTAGCCCATGACATTTTGTTCGGGATCTACAAAATCGAGGCTGATGGCAAACGACTTTTTTTGCGAAGAGCCGGTCTGGACATACGAGGTATTTCCGCGGAAGCGGACTCCCACATTCTCATAAGTGACACCATCGACGGTCATGCTCGCGGGAATCTCGGTCTCGCTGGCATAATTCATCTGGAGCAATTGCCAGTAATTGGTCTGCGAAAACGTGAGGTTGACATCCCGGATCACCGCAGGGTCAAAAAAGCCCGTGGCGGGCTGGCCACCGGTATGAAGTATGCGGCCATCGGTAGCGTAATACATTTCGGAGGGCAGGTCCTGGGCCTGGATATTAGCAGATAGACACAGGGCAAGGAGTAAGATTCTTTTCATAAAAGCTTGCTTTTCAGCACCAAATATAGGGGGCTGAAACGCACGCCGGACACTTTTGCAAAAAAAATTTACCTTACTAAAAAAGAAAAAGGGCCGAAGCCCTTATTTTTTCACCTGCGGCGGATACTGGCTCATGATCCTGGCCACGAATTCGCGGATGCGTTCCTCTTTTTTCCCCGAATTCTGCGTCAGGATTCCCGAACCTTCACCCTGCCAGACCAATTCCTTGCGCCTGGCGTCGATGAGGTCAATGAAGAGCGTCCCCTCGGTATTGGTATAGATCGAGGCGCCGCCGCCCCACATGTACGGGCTCCAGCCCCAGCCAAATCCATAGCCCCAGCCGTTTTGGTTCACGTTGACCTGCTCGGTAGATTTGGTGAAGAAGTTGACCAGCAGGTCGGGATTTTCGCTTGGCGTCATCCCCTTGGCCTTGAGTTCCTCTTCAATGGCATTCAGGATACGGCGCTTGTCAAGGTCGGAAATTTCCACCTTGTCGATTCCATTCTTGAAAAATGCATAGGTTTTGTAGCCGGCAAAGTCAACTTTTTTGTCATAGTCGCTTGCCACGTGGACCGATGCACAGGAGGCCAGCACGAACAGCGCCAGCGCGGGTAAGATCCTCATCATTTTCATAGCTTAAAGTTTATCTCGTTTTTCCTTTATGTTCTTGACGATGGCGGCCAAATTCAGGATGATCGAGGCGATGAGGAGTATGTATTTCAACAGCAAATTGTCGATGAAATGCGCCACGGGCAAAAGGCCAATTCCCATGAGCATCAAGGTTATGCTGTTTACTTTCTCATTCCAGGTTCTCCAGTACGTGGTCTTCCACCAGGTTAGGGATGGTAACGCGCAATAAAGGTTGCGCCTCCATCGCCCTCTTAATCGCAAAAACAGCTTCTTTATTGCGCGCCCAGCTGCGACGCGCGATACCGTTGTTCATGTCCCAGAAAAGCATGCTCTCTAGCCGTTTTTTTGCCGCTGCGGAACCATCAAGAACCATACCGAATCCGCCGTTGATGACCTCGCCCCAACCCACGCCGCCACCGTTGTGGATCGAGACCCATGTGGCGCCGCGAAAGCTGTCACCAATCACGTTCTGGATGGCCATGTCGGCTGTAAATCGGCTGCCATCATAGATGTTTGAGGTTTCCCGGTACGGCGAATCGGTGCCCGAGACGTCATGGTGGTCACGCCCCAGCACCACCGGGCCTATCTCGCCTTTTTCAATGGCTTCATTGAAGGCCGATGCGATCCTGATGCGGCCCTCGGCGTCGGCGTAGAGGATGCGCGCCTGCGATCCCACCACCAGTCGGTTTTGCTGCGCGCCGCGAATCCAGGTGATGTTGTCCTGCATCTGTTGGGATATTTCATCCGGTGCCGATTGGGCCATCTGCTCGAGAACATTACGGGCAATGTCATCGGTTTTTTGCAGGTCTTCAGGTTTCCCGGACGCACACACCCATCGGAACGGTCCAAATCCATAGTCAAAGCACATCGGTCCCAAAATGTCCTGCACGTAACTCGGGTACTTGAAGTTGATTCCGTCGGCGGCCATGACATCGGCCCCCGCCCGTGAACATTCCAGCAGGAAGGCGTTGCCGTAGTCAAAGAAATAAGTCCCCTTTTGGGTATGGCGGTTCACCGCGGCCGCGTGCCTTCGGAGCGATTGGCGGACCTTTTCCCGAAAGGCTTCGGGATCGTCGGCCATCATCCGCTTCGCGTTTTCAAAAGACAGGCCTACGGGATAATAGCCGCCGGCCCATGGATTGTGGAGCGACGTCTGATCCGACCCCAAATCGATGTAAATGTTCTCGCGGTCAAAAAGTTCCCATACTTCGACCACGTTGCCGTGATAGGCGATCGAAACCGTCTCGCCCGATTGTTTGGCGCTCCTGACGCGCTGGACCAATTGCGAAGGATCGGCGACTATTTCATCCACCCAACCTTGTGAGTGCCTGGTCCTGACCGCCTTTTCATTGACTTCGGCACATACGGTGATGCAGCCGGCAATGTTGCCCGCCTTGGGCTGCGCACCGCTCATGCCGCC
>SXQR01000215.1 GCA_005792865.1 Flavobacterium sp.
AATGTGTGCAAAAGTAGTAATTAAATTTTAACCCGCAAGCGAAAAACGATTTTATTCGTTGTAACGCAAAAAAAGCCGATAAACATTAGGTAGAGAAAAAAAAACTTATTACGTTTGCTTCACCAAATCTATAATAAATTACGTTATGAAACTAAATTGTGTCGTTGTCGATGATAGTTCCATTCAGCGGATGATCATCGCAAAGTTAGTGAATAATCATCCCAATTTACATCTTGTGGGTGATTTTTCCAATGCAATTGAGGCGAAGAACTGTATGTCGGTCCACACCGTTGACCTTATCTTTCTCGATATCGAGATGCCGGTCATCAGCGGATTCGATTTCCTCGACGGTCTTAAGGTAAAACCCCAGATCATTTTCATCACCTCCAAAGCCGAGTACGCGCTCAAGGCCTTTGACTATGACGCGACCGATTACCTGCAAAAGCCAATCGCACTGGACAGGTTCAATGCCTCGGTGAAACGCGCTATGGACTTCCACCTATTAAAGAAGGAGAACCAGGAAGAAGACGGCGAACACATCTTCATCAAGAGCAACCTCAAGAAGCTCAAGGTTTTCACCAACAAGATCAAGTGGATCGAAGCCTACGGCGACTATGTGAAAGTCGTGACCGAAGAAGATTCAAACCTCGTGCTTTCAACCATGAAGTCATTTGAGAAGGACTTGTCAAAAGACAAATTCATCCGGGTGCACAAGTCATATATCATCAACATCGACAAGGTAGAAAGGTTCAATTCAAAATTTGCAGAGATAGGGATCACAAAAATACCTTTGAGCCGCAACAAGAAAGAAGACCTGGTGCGCGCGTTGGCCATCGCCTAACTTAGTAAACATCCACGTTTACCGTGACCCTGATGGCGCGGTACTGCGGAACAGCCTCAAAACTATCCCACATCCGTCGGATAGTTTTTTTTATGCCTTCAAGTGAAGTGCCGGGAGGGATCTTGATCAGGATGGAGCGGATATATTCGTTGCGGATGCGGCCCACGGGGGGCTCTTCGGGACCGAGTACGGGCATATCCAGCCCATTGCGGAGCACCTCACAAAACCATGTTGAACCTGAGATCAGTTTTTCATAGTCCCGATGCCGCAGCGTCAGTTTGACCAGCCTGAAAAATGGCGGGTAACGATACGCCTGCCTTTCGGCGAGCTGGTCGCGGTACATGCCCAGAAAATCGTGATTTACGACCTGGCGAATGATCGGGTGCAGGGGATTGTAGGTCTGGATGATCACCTTGCCCTCACCTGCCCTGCCCGCGCGACCGGCGACCTGCTCCATCATCTGGAAACTGCGCTCAAATGCGCGGAAATCGGGGTGATATAGCATGTTGTCCGCGTTCATGATGCCCACCAGCGAGACATTGTCAAAATCCAGGCCCTTGGCCAGCATCTGCGTCCCGACAAGGATGTCGGCTTCGCGGTTGCGGAAGGTGTCGATGATGCGTTCGAACCCGTGTTTGCCGCGCGTGGTGTCCTGATCCATGCGGATGGTCCTGGCCTCCGGGAACAAGGTGGCGAGTTCCATCTGGATCTGTTCGGTACCAAAGCCTTTCGTGGTCAATTCGACGCTTGAACACGCGTGGCAGTGCGTGGGCATCGCCATGGCAAAACCGCAGTAATGACAACGCAGCTGGTTGCGCGATTTGTGGTAGGTCAGGCTCACGTCGCACTGTCGGCATTGCGGCACGTTCCCGCAGGTCATGCATTCCACCACCGGGGAATAGCCGCGGCGGTTCTGGAACAGGATCACCTGTTTTTTTTGCGAAAGTTCAAATGCGATGTGCTCGAGTAACGTGTCACTGAAATGCCCCGACATCTTCTTGCGAAAGTATTTGTCCTTCAAATCGACGAGTTCGATCTTTGGCATCGGGGCGTCCATGAAACGCTGCGTCAAGGTCGCGAGGGCGTATTTGCCCATCTCGGCATTGTGATAGGTCTCAATGGCCGGCGTGGCGCTTCCCAAAATGACTTTGGCACCGTGCAGTTTCGCCAGTACGATGGCCGCATCCCGGGCGTGGTACCTGGGTGCCGGATCCTGTTGCCGGAACATCTGCTCGTGCTCCTCATCCACGATGATCAGCCCAAGTTCATGGAACGGCAGGAACAGTGCCGACCGCGCACCGATGACAACCCTCGCCGATGCGGCATTGTCCAGCGTGCGGTTCCAGGCCTCGACGCGTTCGGCGTTGCTGTATTTTGAGTGGTAGACCGTCACCTGGTTCCCGAAGTGTTTCGTGAGCCGGCCGACGAGCTGTGCGGTGAGCGCAATCTCGGGCAGAAGGTATAAGACCTGTTTGCCTGAACTGATTTCCCGCGCAATGAGGTTGATGTAAATTTCGGTCTTCCCGCTAGAGGTCACCCCGTGCAATAGGGCGACGTCTTTCTGGCCGAGGCCCGCTACCAGCGCATCCAGGGCCGACGCCTGTGCCTCGCTGAGTTTTGGCATTCCCGAATCGGCATCGTCAAAGATCACCCGGTCCTGCCCGACTTCGTACAGTTCAAAAATCAGCTTCTCTGCAAGCGATTTCAGCACCGGGGCGCCAACCGAGGCAAATTCCATCAGTTCCTTTGCGCGGACGCGCTTCTTCCCCGCCGAAAGCTGAAAATAGGCCATGACGGCTTCCCTTTGTTTCCCGGCGTTCTTCAGCAAATCCATGAGCATGGCCAGGTCGTTGCTGCAGTGTTCGCTCAGGCGGACGTATTTTTCGACCTTTGGCTTGTAGGGGTCGGCGATTTCCTCCCGAAGGACGGCCACGCCTTTTTCCAAAAGCGACCGGATGACGGGAAAGACACCCTTGCGGCCCAACACCGATGCAATTTCCCCGATACGAAGCGAAGTTTGTTGCGTCAGGGCCTGGTGGACCAGAAATTCATCGTCCGAGAGCGCAGCCGTATCGACATCGGCGGGAGCCAGCGAAATCACCGTCTCGCTCTCCAACAGCAGGGCAGACGGCAACGCGCCCCGGTAAACATCGCCAATCGAACACATATAATAGGAAGCGATCCACTTCCAGTGTTCAAGCTGGATCGCGGTTACGGCCGGGCGCCGGTCCAGGATATGGTCTATGTCCCGCGCCTGGTAATTTTCGGGCGCGTTGTTGTGCAGCTCGCAAACCACCGCCGTGTACAGTTTGTTCTTGCCAAAGGGCACGGCGACGCGCATTCCTGGTTTGAGGAAGTCAAATTCGGCTTTAGTGACGCTGTAGGTAAAGGTCCTGAAAAGGGCCAGGGGAAGAATCGCTTCAATGTAGAACATGGGCCTAGGATTTGACGCGGTGCCAGTATTGTGTGCGGCCCAGCACCGTGACGCCCACGTAACCGCGCACCTTGAGCCTGTCCGGCGATTCGAGGTTGATGTAACACTTGTAGAGCTTGCCGTGCTTGGGATCGAGGATCTTCCCGCCGATGTATTCGTTTCCGTCCCTGACCAGCCCCTTGATGACCGTCAGGCCCAAAAGCGGCTTCCCACGGTCCTCGCCGGGACAGCTCTCGCAGGTACGGTTGCGGCTCTTGGGATCGAATATCTCGACAACCCGGCCGTAGACCTTGCCGCGCTTTTCAAATATTTCCACGATGGAGATTGCCTTACCGGTATGGTCGTCAATGGTCTTCCACCTTCCGGTGACGCCCTGCCCCCATGACCAAAGCCCGGAAAGCGTCATGGCCGCCATCAGCATCTTCGTCCCCATACCTTTTTCTTTAGCATTTAAAAATACGAAAATGCGGCCGGGTTATACCGGTGTAAACAAGTTTTTTCGCTTCAGCCGGTTGATGGCCGCGTTGAGTTCGAACCCCAAAAGAAGGATGATGCAGTTGATCCATATGTAGAACATCATGATCAGGAGCGTCCCGATGGAACCGTAAAGCTCATTGTAATTTGAAAATCGCACCACCCAGATCCCGAAGAAATACGACGAAAGGATGATCAATATCGTACTGAAAACCGACCCCACCGAAATGAACGACCGTTTCCCCGTATGCTTGGTCCCGAACTTGAGCATCAGCGAGGTCGTCATTAATATCATCAGGATGACGAACGCGTAGCGGCCCATTTCAAGGATCTGTATTTTCTCGCTGAAGATGTCCTGGATTTTGGTCATCTGCAGGAATACCTCGAAGACCACGATGATCGCGACGGTAAATAATAATAGGAACGACATCACCAGCGACATCGCCAGGGCCACGAAATATTGCCGGAAAAATCCGCGCTTGATCAGGACGTGGTGCGAGGTCTCGAATCCGCCCAATATAGAGTTGAGGCCGTTGGCCATCAGGAAGATGGACAGTACGAAACCCGTTGAGAGGAGGCTGCTCTGGCTGTTGTTGAGGATGTCGTGCAGGATCACCGCGACCGCATCATAGGTATTGGGCGGCACGTTGGTCTCTACAAAATTCAGGAAATCGTCCTGGAAACCGGGAATCGGTATAAATGGGATCAGGTTGAGGATGAAAAGCGCAAAGGGAAATATCGACATAAAAAAGCTGAAGGCGATCGCAGCCGCGCGGTAGGTCAGGGCACTCTCGGCGATTCCCAATCCGTAGATTTCAAGCAGTTCATAAAGGGTGAGCCCCTGCAACCAGGGTAGTTTCACCTTTTTTAGCCCGCGCGCGATGTTGCGCAGCACGGGGATGGTTTCAAGCTTTTCTTCGATTTCCTTGGACACTGCAGGGATTTAGAAATGCTAAAGTAGTGCATTCAACACAAAACCAAAAGCGCCGTTGCGATGGCTAATACGCCTTCAGGCTCAAATCCATGTTGTGGACCGAGTGCGTCAGCGCGCCGGACGAAATGTAATCCACGCCGCACCGGGCGTATTCCACGATCGTTTTCTCGTTGATGTTCCCGCTGGATTCGGTCAGGCACCTGTCCCCGATCATTCCTACCGCCTCTCTTGTCATTTCAAAGCTGAAATTGTCCAGCAGGATCCGGTACACCCCGCCGGCCTCGAGGATTTCGGATACCTCGGCCAAATCACGCGCCTCAACGATTATCCTGAGGTCCAGGTTATTTTGCGCGAGATAATCCTGCGTTTTTTTGATCGCGCCGGTGATCCCGCCCGAAAAATCGATGTGGTTGTCCTTGAGCATCACCATGTCGTAGAGTGCGAAACGGTGATTCTCTCCCCCGCCTATCCTGACGGCCCACTTTTCGGCCGCGCGGAAATTTGGCGTGGTCTTGCGCGTATC
>SXQR01000216.1 GCA_005792865.1 Flavobacterium sp.
CTAGCCACTATTTGTACTTTTTTTATGCCGTATGAACCTACCGATTTCTTAATTATTATACACGTTTTGTTAATTTTTTGGAATTGTTTGGTTTTGAAATTTTTTATCTGTTAAATTTGGAAATACATTTTAAAGACATTTGCCTATAATCAGAACTACTTTTTAGACCCGGAACTATTTAACCCAAAACTAAAAGGTACGACTATGGCTACTGTTCAAATCCCCGATGCTTTATTGGTGAAGAGTTATGTTGCAGGAGATGAAAGCGCTTTGGCTACATTGATCGGCAGGCACCAATCCAAAATTTACGGATTCATATATTCCAAGATTTCCGACAGGGACGTTTCGGACGATATTTTCCAGGACACCTTTATCAAGGTCATCAAGACCCTGAAATCCAATTCATATAACGAGGAAGGCAAGTTCCTGCCTTGGGTAATGCGCATCGCGCACAACCTGATCGTGGATCATTTCCGGCGCAACAAGAAGATGCCGATGTTTCGCGAGACGGAGGAATTCTCGATCTTCTCCGTGATGAGCGACAACGCGCCCAACGTTGAGAGCAGGATCATCACCGCCCAGGTTGAAACCGACCTTCAGCGCCTCATCGATGAACTGCCCAAGGACCAGCGCGAAGTGCTCGTGATGCGGATGTACCAGGACCTCAGTTTCAAGGAAATCTCGGAACTGACCGGCGTCAGCATTAACACTGCCCTGGGCCGGATGCGGTATGCGCTCATGAACCTGCGCAAGGTCATTGACAAGCACAACATAATTTTGACAAACTGACAATATTTTGGAAGCGGCCTCGTTGTATCATTATAAAATGTACGACATGGCGAAAATCTACACTGAAAAATCGTTAGAAGCTTCGAAAATGTTACCTAAAAAACAAACCGTCAATTTCCTGTTAAGCTATTCAAAATCGCTTAAGATCGTTCGAAAGGGGCGATTGACTTTCGAATGCATCGCGAACTAAATGAACTCCCGGTCACTTTTGGCCGGGATTTTTTTTGCCCCACTCTTTTAGAACCGACGTGCGCCCGACCTCCAAAGTGATGGGGTCGTTCTTCAGGTCCCAGCCGCGGGCCGGCGAGTACTGTCTTCCGTACCAAATGATCTGCAGGTGCAGTTTGTTCCATTTTTCCTTTGGGAATATTTTCTTGGCATCGCGCTCGGTTTGGGTGACCGATGAGCCGTCCGACAGGCCCCAGCGGTACATTAGCCGGTGGATGTGCGTATCCACTGGGAAGGCGGGTACGCCGAATGCCTGCGACATCACGACGCTCGCGGTCTTGTGCCCGACGGCCGGGAGCGATTCAAGTGCGGCAAAATCGGCGGGAACCGCGCCGTTGTAATCGCGCAGAAGGATTTCTGAAAGACCGTGGATCCCCTTGGATTTCATCGGCGAGAGCCCGCACGGGCGGATGATGTCCTGGATTTCCTCGACCGAAAGCCTGGCCATATCCTGTGGATTGTCGGCCCTGGCGAAAAGCAGCGGCGTGATCTGGTTCACGCGTACATCAGTACACTGCGCCGAAAGCAACACCGCGATCAGCAGCGTGTAGGGATCTTTGTGATCGAGCGGGACCGGCACTTCCGGGTAGATTTCATCAAGCGTCCGCATGATGAAGGCGGCTTTTTCCTTTCGCGTCATTTGCTTAAATTAGTTGCAAATATACAACGATGCAAACATTGAAGGCAGGGGACAGGGCACCCGAATTTTCACAGGCCGACCAGGACGGAAACCTGCACCAACTTTTGGATTACCGGGGCAAGAAATTGGTCGTTTTCTTCTATCCAAAGGCCGATACGCCCGGGTGCACCGCCGAGGCCTGCGACCTTCGCGACAATTTCAAGGTCTTGACCGACAAGGGATACGCATTGCTTGGCGTAAGTGCCGATTCGGCCAAAAAGCAGGGAAAATTCAGGGATCGGTACAAATTTCCTTTCCCGTTACTGGCCGATGAGGATAAGTCGGTGATCAATGCATTCGGGGTATGGGGTCCGAAGAAATTCATGGGTCGAACCTACGACGGCATCCACAGGATCACTTTCATCATCGACGAGAACGGCGTGATCGAAAGGGTGATCGATGATGTGAAGACCAAGCGACATGCTTCGCAAATACTGGAATAGCTTTCAGCTTTCAGCTATCACTATGTATTCGTAAAGCGATGAGCTCCCGTAGTCTTACGATACTGGAAGAAAAAACGTAGATATTTTTACTAAAATCTGCCTAAATACAGGTGTCCGTACTGCACATCACTTTGACCGTGGGCAATCTGACTCCTGACAGCAGACTGCTTTTAAGCCTTCTCCTCCAGCACTTTCTCAGGATCGAAACCAAAAAGCTTGTCCTTCTTGATCATGTTCGCGATACCGGCCGGCAGCATTTCTTCCCAGCCGCGCTTGCCCTTGCTGATCATTTTTAAGACCACACGCGAGAAGATCTGGAGCGTGCTTCGGTCAAAATCGTCGATGTCGATAACCTTGCCATTGAACTTGAAGAATTTGTAGAGTTCCTTCATCCGGGGGTGTACCTTCAGGTTTTCGGAGTTGATGATCTCGCCGTTGTCGTCGAGCATCGGGTAAAGGAAAACCTTGAGATCGCGGTAGAACAGCTTCCCAAAGGCCTCGAGAATCCCTCCGCTGAGGTGTCGGTAATATTTTTCGTCAAAGATATCCACGAGGTTGTTGACGCCCATCGCGAGTCCCATCCTGGCCTTGGTATAATTCGAGAAATACTCCACCACTTTATAATATTCCTGGAAATTGGAGATCATGACGGTCTGTCCGAGCGAACAAAGCAGTTCGGCGCGGTCCATGAAATCGCGCTCGTCGATCTCGCCGTCCGAACGAAGGTTAGAAAGCGTGATCTCAAAAATTACCAGCGTGTTCCTGGGCTCGACCTTGCTCTCCTCAAGGAACATTTTGAGCGACTTCTCATACATGTCCATGTTCACGCGCGTCACCGGCCTGAAACTCCCGCGCAGTGCCAGAATGTTCTTTTTGTACAGGATGGCGGCCGGCAGGATGTTGTTGCCGTTGGGATCGAACATCACCGCATCGGTCATCCCGTTCTTGACGAGTTGGAGGCTCATCAAACGGTTGTCCACATCGGCAAAACGCGGTCCTGCAAAGTTGATGGTGTCGATCTCCAGCTGGTCCTTGTCCAGGTGGTCGTAGAGGTACCGTAGCAGTTTCTTCGGGTCATTGTACTTGTAGAAGGCGCCGTATATAAGGTTCACCCCCAGGATCCCGAGGGTTTCCTGCTGCAGCCTCGCGTCGTTTTCCTTGAAACGGATGTGGATGATGATCTCGTTGTAATCCTCGTCAGGTTCAAGCTGATAGCGGATCCCGACCCAGCCGTGTCCCTTGAACTGTTTGGCAAAGTCGATGGTGGCCACGGTATTGGCATAGGAAAAGAAGAGTTTGCCAGGATGCTTGTCGCGGCTCAAACGTTTCTCGATGAGGTTCACCTCGTGCGAAAGCATTTTCTTAAGGCGGCTTTCGGTCACGTAACGGCCATCGGCCTCCGCGCCATAGATCGCGTCGCTGAAATCCTTGTCGTACGCCGACATCGCCTTGGCAATCGTACCCGAAGAACCTCCCGAGCGGAAAAAGTGGCGGACGGTCTCCTGTCCGGCACCGATCTCGGCGAAGGTTCCGTAAATGTTTTCGTTGAGGTTGATCCGGAGGGCTTTGTCCTTGATCGAGGGGATCTGCTCGATGACCTTATCGCCCTTTAAAGTTATTTCGGTACTCATCTTAACTGGATACTTTCCTGTTTGACAAAGTTAACAAAACAAAGGTCCGGCGCCGGATTTAATTCTATTTTTGTAAAAAAAATAACATTGAAACTTTACTTTCTGGGGACTGGCACTTCGCAGGGCATTCCGGTGATCGGGAGCACGCATCCCGTTTGCCTGAGCCATGACCCGAAAGACAAAAGGCTCCGTGTTTCGGTGTGGGTGGAATGGGAAAACGGCTCGGTGGTCATTGACTGCGGCCCCGATTTCCGCCAACAGATGCTCACCAGCGGATGCCCGCGCATCGACGCAATCCTCTTCACGCACGAACACGCCGACCATACCGCCGGGCTGGACGATATCCGTCCCTTTAATTTCCGCCAGGGAGACATTCCGGTCTATGCGCACCCGCGTGTCATCGACAATCTGAAGCGCCGTTTTGAATACATCTTTGAGACCGAGGACAAGTATCCGGGCGCGCCGTCCATACTGCCGGTTGAAATTTCAGGAGACCGGCCGTTCAGCGTCCGTGGGCAGGCGATCGTGCCTATCAACGTGATGCACGGAAAACTTCAGGCATTCGGGTTCAGGATCGGCGATGTGGCCTACCTGACCGATGTCAAGACCATCGAGCGTGCGGAATCCCGCAAGATCGAGGGCGTGAAGGTGCTGGTGGTCAATGCGCTGAGGGAAGAGCCGCACGACACGCATTTCAATTTGGAGGAAGCGCTGGACTTCATCGCGCTGATCCGTCCCGGTCGCGCCTACCTGACACACATCAGCCACAAGATGGGCTTCCACGCCGAGGTGGAAAGGCGACTGCCACCGCATGTATTTTTGGCTTACGACAATCTACAAATCGACATATCATGAAAAAATCGCTGCTATTGTACCTGTTGATCATTTCGGTACTGATGAACATTTTCACCTACATGTATTTCAGCCGCAAGGCCTCGGCGCCCGCTCCGGTCAAAAAGGACAATATCGCGGCGGTGCGCGATAGCCTGAACCAGGCCACTGCCGCAC
>SXQR01000217.1 GCA_005792865.1 Flavobacterium sp.
AAGTTGACGCACCGCGACATGGGACCGAAATCACGATACCTCGGTCCAGAGGTGCCGAATGAAGAACTGCTCTGGCAGGACCCATTGCCCAAAACCGAGGCGGGGACCCTGTCGCAGGACGATATTGCCGATTTGAAGAAGCGCATTTTGGATTCGGGCATTGACGGCGCCGATTTGGTGTTCGCCGCGTGGGCTTCGGCATCGACTTTTCGCGGAAGCGACAAACGCGGTGGGGCCAACGGCGCCCGGATCAGGCTGGAGCCGCAGCGGAATTGGGAAGCCAACAACCCGGCGAGGCTCGAGAAAGTGCTGTCGGGGCTTGGAAAGATCAAGGCCGATTTTGATTCAGCGGGCAAGTTGGTTTCCATGGCCGACCTGATTGTACTTGCCGGATGCGCCGCAATTTCCAAGGCGGCGAAAGAAGCCGGATTTGACGTAAAAGTGCCTTTTTCTCCGGGACGCACCGACGCCTCGCAGGAGCAAACCGATGTGGAATCATTCTCTTTCCTCGAACCCATCGCCGACGGATTCAGGAATTACCAAAAAGCCAATTACCGCGTTCCGGCCGAAGCGTTGCTCGTGGACCGTGCCGATCTGTTGACCCTTACGCCGCCGGAAATGACGGTCTTATTAGGTGGACTTCGGGTTTTGGGCGCGAATCACGACGGTTCGGACGTTGGTGTCCTGACCAGGAACACGGGCAAGCTTACGCCGGATTTCTTCGTGAACCTGCTGGACATGTCAACGGAGTGGAAGCCGCTTTCGGAGGCGAATGACACCTATGAAGGGCGCGACCGCCAAACCGGGCAAGTCAAATGGCGCGCCTCGCGTGCCGATCTTGTTTTTGGATCGAACGCAGAGTTGCGGGCAATCGCCGAGGTTTACGCCAGTGACGACGCGCCGGAGAAATTCGTCCAGGATTTTGTCAAGGCCTGGGACAAGGTCATGAACCTGGACCGGTTCGATTTGAAACAGCGCACTTGATTTTACCGAATTGTTTCCGGTTTGCCGCGTGAGGGATCGAGGCAGCGTGCCGTGCACCGCCGAGAGCCCGGCCCGGCCGGTTTTCCCCGAAGAAAATGGTTTAACGAAAAAGCAGGGACACGCCCAAAATCGCATAAAATTTAGGGCGTATCGTGTAAAAAACGGTTCGGGATGTTGGCGTAGATTGCAGTATTCTTTCGATGCGAAGATGACGGGTGTCAGTTTCGCCGAGGAGGCTGTAAGGGAAGGTGTACTTTCCACCCGTTCGTACACCGGTAAATCCTACGTCGGCGCTTGAATTGCGGAAACCGATCAGCAACACGGCAATTTCGGAAGGATAGTAAGGGGCAGGTTCAATCGAGCTTGCCCCTTTTTTTTGCGCCTGAAAGATAAATTAGTCCGCACAAACCTTAAGTTGTCAGCATCGGCTTTATTGCGGTTTTTCCGTAAATGTACCGTGTGCGATTTGCTATCTTCGTAACAAATGCGAGTGAGATGATCGAGAAAATTCAACTCCCCAATATCCTTTTCCTGGATATTGAAACCGTCCCCTGCCTTGAAAGATACGACGAGCTCGATGACGAGTGGAAAACACTATGGGAGCAAAAAACCCAGTACCAGCGCCGTGACGAATGCACGCCCGAAGACTTTTACGAGCGCGCCGGAATTTGGGCCGAGTTTGGAAAGATCATCTGCATTTCGGCGGGATACATTTGCTTCAAGGGCGATGTGCGGCAGTTTCGCGTGACGTCGTTCATTGGCGACGAGCCCAGGATCCTGCGCGATTTCAGCAACCTGCTCGAGAATCATTTTGGGCAGCCGCAGCACCTGCTATGCGGGCACAACGCCAAGGAATTTGACATCCCGTTCATAGCGCGGAGGATGATCGTGAACAATGTCCCGATCCCGCAGAAACTGAACCTCTTTGGCAAAAAGCCATGGGAAGTCCCGCATCTTGATACGCTGGAGCTGTGGAAATTTGGGGACTACAAGCACTTCACGGCGCTAAAACTCCTGTGCAAGG
This sequence comes from Flavobacterium sp., assembly GCA_005792865.1. Classification (GTDB taxonomy): domain Bacteria; phylum Bacteroidota; class Bacteroidia; order Flavobacteriales; family Flavobacteriaceae; genus Flavobacterium. The sequence continues at coordinate 2,009 of SXQR01000217.1, forward strand.
TTTTGGGGATTCCGTCTCCAAAGGGCGACATCGATGGCAGCCAGGTAGGCCATGTCTATTATGTGGAAAAGGATATTGACCGCATCGTGACCTATTGCGAGAAAGACGTGATCGCGACCGCGCAGGTATTTCTCAGGCTCAGGCGGGAGGAATTGCTGGTGGACGAAGAAATTCTTCACGTGTAATTAATAACCAGGGGTGAAGGGTTACTTGAAGGGGCACTTTCAAATTTTCAAATTTTCAAATTTTCAAATCGGCAATTAGCCTTATTTTTACCCAAAACTCTCCCCATGGTCCTCAGCAGGTTTTGGCTCGCGATCTTTATTTCGTCACTTGCGTTCATTGTCATCAGTTTTTTGCGAAACGATGTTTATTCGGTTGACTTTGTATTGAACGGTAAAAAAGACGACCCGGTCCTGATATCGGAACATTTTCCCGAGAAATTGCCTCAATTCCTGCGGGACAGCCTGGCCACTGCGCCCGAAAACACCTTTGTGATCAACCGCAACATTGCCGATCCCGACACCACCTACGTTTTCAAGAACAAGACCGTCAAGGTTTACAGCGGGGTGCAAAAAACCGACGGATTGCTTCCCACCGCCAAGAATACGGTGCTGGACCTGATCATTCCGCTCATCGCCTACCTGGCGTTCTTTTGCGGGCTTATGCAGCTCCTGATCGATTCCGGGGCAGCCGAAATCCTAGCGCGAAAATTGTCGCCTGTATTTGTCAAGGTTTTTCCCAGCGTACCGAAAGGCCATGAATCGATATCGTACATGACCCTGAATTTTGCCGCCAATTTCCTTGGGCTCGATTCGGCGGCGACGCCATTTGGCCTCAAGGCGATGCAGAGCCTGCAGGAACTCAATCCCGACAAGGACAGGGCCAGCGACCCGCAGATCATGTTCATGTGCCTGCACGCCGCGGGACTGACGCTAATCCCAACCTCGATCATCGGTTACCGCGCCGCAGAAAATGCCGCGAATCCCGCCGATGTCATGCTTCCCTGCATCATCACCTCATTTATTGGAACCATCGCGGCCTTCGTGATCATTGGTATCAGGCAGAAACTCAATTTCAAATCGGTGACGCTGATTGCGGGACTGATGGCCGTGATTGGCGGCATAGTCGGGCTTTTGTTTTATGTCAATGGCCTGGACCTGGTGGAGAAAAATTCGTTTACGGGAAATCTATCGGGTCTGATGCTGATCGCGATCATTACATTCACCTTGATTTTTTCCTGGGTGCACGAGAAGCGTTTCACCGAGAAGAAGACCACTATTTTCGATTCGTTTGTAGTGGGCGCCAACAACGGTCTCAAGACGGGCGTAACGATTTTTCCGTATGTGCTTGCGATGCTTGTTGCCATCTCCTTTTTCAGGAACAGCGGCCTTTTTGAGATCATCAGCAATTGGATAGCGTTTGCGTTTTCAAACATCGGCGTTTCAAAGGAAATCACCGACTCGCTTCCGGTGGCGCTCTTGCGTCCTTTTTCCTCGGGCGGATCGCGCGGCTTCATGATCGATGCGATGCGCACCTTTGGGCCCGATTCATTCACAGGCAGGCTCGTCACCATTTTCCAGTGCAGCGCCGAGACCACTTTTTACGTGATTGCGGTGTATTTTGGTTCGGTCAACATAAAAAATACGCGTTATACGCTCGCCTCAATGTTACTTGTTGACCTCATCTGCGTCATTACGGCAATCTTTGTTGCGGGATGGTTCTTCAATTAATTTTTAGCGCTTCATTACTAGCCCTCGCCGTGTCGTGCAACCGCACCGTTGAGATTGTCGAAAATGGTTCGGTGGTCGAAACAGTAATGGTCCGGATCGATACCTTTGGATTGGAGACACCTGCCTTAGACGAAATCTTGGTGCGCCACCACGGCGATTCGCTGGCACCGGACAGTACCGGTACCACCCACTTTAGAATCCAGTTCCGAAAGGACGGCGCCACATCGAAAACTTTTTCATATTCGATTCCCTTCCAAACCGAGCGCGGTTCATGGTCCATGTCCAACGAGGTCTTCACCGATTCGGCCGGTGGCTCCATCGACAAACGCTTCGTGATTTTGACAAATGGTTATGAGGCCTGCGGTTATCCGCAATATTCCCTGATGTTTTATTGCGGTCAAGATATCGACTTGATCGACCGCTGGGTTTCGGTCAGCGACGGCGGATTGGGTACCTGGCGGGAGTTCTTCCCTATTTTTACCGACGGGAGGGTCGGCGAGTTTCGACACCGCATGGTGAGTTCGGAATCCCTCGAAGGTCCAGCGGGAACCAGCCTTGTGGAGATTACCTATCGCGATTCGACCGTCATGCGTCAAATTGGGAGCAAGTGGTTACGAGAGGTCATCACCGTACCTGAGGTGCGCTATAGGACCGAAGTTATTTCTGAAACCGATTACTACCGATAATGGCAAATATTTTTAACATCGAAGACAATGCCGACCTCATCCGAAGGGTCGGATCGATAACGCCCGAAACCAGGCCGCAATGGGGAATCATGTCGGCCGCCCAAATGCTGGAGCACTGCCACAAACCCCTTGACGTTGCCGACGGCACGTTGCCACTCAAGCGCGGGCTCATCGGGTTCCTGTTTGGCAAGATCGCAAAGGCCGACTTTTTGAAAAGGGACGAATTCAAAAAGAACCTGCCCACGGTTCCCAATTTCAAGATCGCGCACCAACCCGATTTCAACACGGCGAAGGAAGGTTTATTGGAGCGGATCGTGCGGTTCAGGGAAAAGGGGCCGGCCGTTCTGGCCAATAAAAAACACCCCTTCTTTGGCGACATGACCGACGAGGAGTGGGGCATCCTGCAGTACAAGCACCTGGACCACCACCTGCGCCAGTTCGGGGTCTAGGCGAACGCCATTTCGGGGATGTCGCCCTCTATGATGAGGTCTGCCTCTGTTGAGGCAATGATATGCTCTACCGAAACGCCCGGCGCCCTTTCCAGCAATTTGAATCCGCGCGGGGTGATTTCCATGACGGCGAGTTCGGTGACCACTTTCTTGACGCAGCCCACGCCCGTGAGCGGCAGGGTGCATTTCTTTAAAATCTTGGATTCGCCGGCCTTGTTGACATGCATCATGGCGACGATGATGTTTTCGGCGGAGGCAACAAGGTCCATCGCGCCCAAGATGGTCAGGTCCACTTTTTGGCTGCGGATCATCCCAAAGCTGAACGCCGAATCAAAGAAACTCGCGCCCGGCAAAGTCGTGATCGTTTGTTTTCCGGCGTTGATCACATCGGCGTCTTCCTCGCC
>SXQR01000218.1 GCA_005792865.1 Flavobacterium sp.
AAATATAATTAAATATCGCGCACGGCAAAGCGGCGGCACCATTAATCGCGGGGTCCGCCTGCAATTGCCCCTTCCCTCGGGACCCGTAGTAGCAGCAGCACGCCTATGATGAAGAAGGCGGCCAGGAAAACGATCGCCAGTCGTGGGCTTCCCGTCAACTGGTCGATCAGGCCATAGACCAACATCCCGATGACGATCCCGATTTTCTCGGCTACGTCATAAAAGCTGAAAAACGACGCGGTGTCACGGGTTTCCGGCAGCAACTTGGAATAGGTGGAGCGGGACAGTGATTGTATGCCGCCCATGACCAACCCCACGAGCGCGGCCATGACGTAAAATTCATTGGGTTGCGTGATAAAATATGCGCCGGCGCACAGCGCGATCCAGATGCAGTTTATGGCCACCAGGACCGGGATGTTCCCAAATCGCGCCGATGCCCGTGAGGTCAAAAAGGCGCCCAGGACCGCAACCAATTGAATGACCAGGATGCAGATAATCAGGCCGGTGGTGCTTTCGGATTCGTCGCGCCAGGCGATTTCCTGCGCGCCGAAGTAAGTCGCGATCAACATCACCGTCTGCACGGCCATGCTGTAGACAAAGAAACCCGACAGGTACCTTTTGAGCGCGGTATTTTCTGCCAGCATTTTCCAGACCTTGCGCAGTTCGCGGAAGCCGTTGAAAACGACGTTTCGCGTGATCCTGCTATTCTCGGGACGGGTGCCCTTGGGCAAATGATAGTAGGTATACTGGCTGAAACAGATCCACCAGATCCCGACCATCACGAATGAATAGCGCATGGCTTTCATCGCCGCCTCACCTTCGGTGCCCGAAATACTGAACAGTTCCGGCTTCATCACCATGGCCAGGTTGACCATGAGCAACAACACCGATCCCACGTAGCCGAGTGAATAGCCCCTCGCGCTGACGCGGTCCTGTTGTTCGGGAAATGCGATATCAGGCAAATATGAGTTGTAAAAGACCAGGCTCCCCCAAAAGCCGATCAAACCCAGCAGGTAAAAGCACAGGCCGGCATAAATGTCGGAAAGGTGGAACCAATAAAGCCCGATGCAGGAAAAAGCGCCCAGGTAACAAAAGAATTTCATGAAAGCTTTCTTGTTACCGGCGTAATCCGCAATCCCTGAAAGAAGCGGAGAAATGAACGCGACGATCAAAAAAGCGGCCGCGGTGACAAAGCTGATCAGCGCCGAATTCTTGAGCGAGTGGCCAAAGACTTCCAGGTACGGGCTGCGGCCATTGAAGAGCGCGTTATAGAATATCGGGAAGACCGCCGAGGAGATGACAAGCGGATAAACCGAATTGGCCCAGTCGTAGAAGGCCCAGGCGTTGAGCAAGCGGCTACTGCCCTTTTCGTGTTTCATAAAAAAAGCCGCCCCTTTTGGGACGGCCTCGAAGATAAAGTTTTTTTTATTTGGTCAATATACCTTGCCGAATTTACGGGCCTCTTCCTTGGCTTTTGGAATCAGGTTCTTGATGTTGTTCATCCTGGTCTTGTCGGACGGGTGCGTGCTGAGGATTTCAGGCGGCGCGCCCCCACCCGCTTTAGCCGACATCCTTTGCCAGAAGCCCAGCGCATTATCGGGATTGTAGCCTGCAATGGCCATGAGTGTCAGCCCGATCATATCCGCTTCGCTCTCGTGGTTGCGGCTAAACGGAAGCATCAAACCTACCGTGGAGCCGATGCCAAAATACTGCTGCCACATTTGCTGGCGCTCTGCACTTTGGCTTCCGGTGGCGAGGGCAACCCCCACAGCACCAAGTTGTTGCAATTGAGATGCGCTCATCCTTTGGGCGCCGTGATTGGCCAGCGCGTGGGCGACCTCATGCCCCATGACGGTGGCAAGGCCGGCCTCATTTTGGGCAACGGGCATCAGTCCCGAATATACGACGATCTTTCCGCCAGGCATGCACCAGGCATTGACGGCCTTGTCCTCGATGAGTTTGTATTCCCACTGGTAGCCCTTAAGATAATCCGAATAACCTTTGGAAGCGAGGTAAGTTTCAGCTGCGCGGCGGATTTTGTTACCGACGTTTTCCACTTCGCGGGCATCGGCGGTTCCGGTAATGACTTTGTTTTCCTTCAGGAATTGACTGTACTGCTGGAAAGCCGATGGAAACAGCTGTTCATTTGAAACGAAGTTCAAATTATTTTTCCCGGTAAAGGGGTTTTTGGTTGTACATGCGATCGCAAGAAAGAGCGCGCATGTGGCCGGAAATAAGATGCGTTTTTTCATCTGTCAGTTTTTTTAACAAGTATAAAAATACAAAAACGTCACGCGTGCAATTTATATCATACCGTAAAAAAGTTCAATAATTCGCACGCGGTAGCACCTGTCAACAAACTTGCCAAACTGTAATATCGAATGTTCAAGCCATCCACCAGACAGCCCCGAAACTTTAGGAATTAATTACTTGGCCATAAATACGGAGGTCGTCAAAATTCCTGTCCACAACGAATGCGCCACTCTGGTAATGCGCGGGATCAAGCAGTTCGCTGTTGACCTTGATCGCAGAGATTGCAAACGGCAGTCCGTGCAACGAAATCCTGTAACGCGAATAAGTTGGTTCAAAGTTGCCTTCGCGGTGCTGTTGCACGACGAGTTCGCTTGCGGTGCCGGCCAGCTTGAAGGTCGACAGGCTGAACCTGCCCTTGTTGTAATCGTATCCATCCTGCGCATCTTCATATAACACGGATTTTTCCTTCCCGGACTTATAATAGACTTCAAGCGAAATCTCCTCGATGACTTTCTCCCCTACGTACTGCTGTACCGGATATTTCGGGATGACCGCGCCTTCCCTGATGAAAATCGGGATCTGATCGTAATCGCACGCAACCCAAGCCTCGCGCCTGCCCTCTGCAAGTTCGCCCGTCCAGTAGTTGTACCAGTTTCCTCTGGGGATGTACATGCGGCGACCCACCGAATTTGGCTCCAGGATCGGGCAGACCAGGATGTGGTTGCCAAAGATGAATTCGTCCGTACGGTAATGCGTCTGGGGGTCTTCCTGGTCAAAATACACGAGTGGCTTGAGCATCGGGATTCCCTGGTTCACATATTGCCAGAACATGGTGTACAGATAGGGCAGCAATTGGTACCGAAGCGAGACAAACTTTCGGGTAATGTCGATGACCTCGGTATCGAAGGACCAGGGTTCCTGGTCGCCGTGGTCGCCGCTGGAATGCGTGCGGCAAAACGGATGGAACACGCCAAGCTGGATCCACCGCGCATACAGCTCGCCCGAAGGCTGCTCGGCAAATCCCCCAATATCGGAACCCGTAAAGCCCATCCCTGAAATGGACATGCGCTGCATCTGGATGTTTGCGATCCAAAGGTGTTCCCACGTGGCTATATTGTCGCCGGTCCAGCTCGAGGTATACCGCTGCGCCCCGGAGTAGGCCGAGCGCGTGATGATGAACGGCCTCTTGGGGTACGCGAAACGCTTGACGCCCTCGTAGGTCGCGCGGGCCATCTGCGTACCATAAATGTTGTGTGCCTTTCTATGGCTGCACGGATTGCCGTCAAAATCGTGGCGGACATCCATGGGAAAAGTCTTGTCCGGCACTTCCATCACGGCGGGCTCGTTCATGTCGTTCCACACGCCCTTCACCCCAATTTCCGAAATCAGCTCCTTAAACAACCCGGCCCACCATTCACGTACGGCCGGATTGGTATAGTCGGGGAAATTGCATTCGCCGGGCCAGACTTTCCCTTTCATGTAGGGGCCGTCGGCACGCTTGCAGAAATAGTCGTTTGCGACCGCCTCGTTATACACCCAGTAATCCCGGTCGATCTTGATGCCCGGATCGATGATGACCACGGTCTTGAACCCGTCCTGCGACAGTTCCGATACCATTTTTTTAGGGTCGGGGAAATATTCACGGTTCCAGGTAAAGCAACGGAAGCCATCCATGTAATCGATGTCCAGGTATATCGCGTCGCACGGGATCTGCAGTTCGCGAAATTTGGAAGCCACTTCCCTAACCTTCGCCTCGGGAAAATAACTCCATTTGCATTGGTGGTAACCCAGTGCCCAAAGTGGCGGCAGCTCGGGTTTGCCGGTAAGGTCGGTATAGGTCGTGACCACCTCCTGCATCTGCGGGCCGTAGATAAAGTAATAGTTCATCTCTCCGCCGTCTGCCCAGAAACTCGCGACATTTCGGCGCTCATGACCAAAGTCAAAAAAGGAACGGAAAGTATTGTCAAAGAAAACCCCGTACGCCGCCTTGGCATGCAGCCCGATGTACAAGGGCACGACCTTGTACAGCGGTTCCTGGTCCTTTTGGAACGCGTACTGGTCGGTCGCCCAATTCTCGAGGCGCTTTCCCTTGAGGTTCAGGTGCGTCGCCTTGTCACCGAGCCCGTAAAAGCTCTCGCCCTCCTTCGCGGCCTTGCTCATCTTCACGATGTTCCCGCCAAAATGGTAACTCTCCTCCCAATGGAAGCCCAATTCGTCCTCGAGGATGCTGTTGCCCGCGAGGTCAAAGATCGAGACGCGCATGTCCTCGCGGTTGACCCGGCACACGATCTTGCTGGTAGTGATCTCAAAATGTTGTTCGTGTTCCGATACGGCCAGGTGGTTGTACCCGTGGGTTTGGACGGGATCTATGGCATAAGAGAAGTCCCGGGAAAAATAGCCTTTGGTGGTATAGCGAAACCGAAGCAGGCTGTCGCGGAGCACCGTGATGCGCAAAATCACGCTGTTGTCGGTGTGGAAGTAAACGCTGTCGGTGTCTTGAATGAATTTGGTGACGGGCGAGGGAAACAAATCGCCCTTGAATTCCAGTTCGGTATTGGTGATCATGCGCAGGATTATAGGCTGCCAAACATACAAAACAATGCCCGCGGAGTCAAAAAATACAATGGTTTTCTACGCAAACGTTGTAGTTGTGCGCGGGGATTTTGCGGAAAAACCGCAGGGGTTGTTGCCGGGTGCGGCGTAACTTCGCGACGGGTGGGCACGCCAGTGCGGCAACGGTTAAAAACCCTTAGGGACTTAGGGTCGAAGCACCACGACTCCCAACGGCGGCAAGGTCAGGGCAATCGATTGGGCGCGGCCATCCCAGGCAATGGCATCGGGTTTAAGGGGCGCCGCATTGCGAACGCCACTTCCGCCAAACTGCACATCGTCCGAATTGAAAACCTCGATGAGCCTGGACTTTCCGGGCACGCCGATCCGGTATCCTTCGCGCACCACGGGCGTCATGTTGCATATCACCACCGCGTACTCCTTTTCCCTTTCTCCCCTTC
>SXQR01000219.1 GCA_005792865.1 Flavobacterium sp.
CGCTGCTTCTGTCCGCCCGATAGCTTGTTGCCGCTGTCGCCTATGTTGGTGTAAATGCCTTCCGGCAGGTCCTTCACGAATTCGAATGCGTTGGCAATCTTGAGCGCTTCCATGACCTCCTGGTCGGTGGCGTCGGGCTTGCCAAGCGCCACATTGTTGCGTATCGTATCGTTGAACAGGATGCTGTCCTGGGTCACGAGCCCCATTAGCCCGCGCAATGAATGCAGGTCCATATCGCGGATGTCCACCCCGTCGATCTCCACCGATCCCGTACTCACGTCGTAGAAACGCGTGAGAAGGTTGGCAATGGTGCTCTTTCCGCTGCCCGACTGGCCCACGAGCGCGACCGTTTTTCCTTTTGGGATTTCCAATGAAAAATCCTTGAGGACGTTATCTTTCTCGTATCTGAAGTTCATGTCGCGGATTGTGATGCCCTTCTCAAATGTCTCCTTGAACACCGCCCCGGGCTTGCTGACGATCGGGTTTTCCTGGGCCAGGATCTCGAGGATCCGGTCGGCGGCGGCCTCACCGCGCTTGACGGCATAGGACGCTTTTGATATGGCCTTGGCCGGTGTCAAAATGTTGTAGGCGAGCGTCATGTAACCGATAAACGTCGATCCGTCCAGGGACCTCTCCACCAGTACCATGTTACCGCCGTACCACAGGAGCACGGCAATAATCGTGATGCCCATGAATTCAGAGACGGGCGAGGCGAGATTCTGCCGATTGCCGATGCTGTTGCTGAGGGTGAAGAACCTTTCTATGGATTTCTTGAAGACGCCCTGGAAATAAGGTTCGGCGTTGTAACTTTTCACCACCTTGAGACCGCCCAGGGTTTCCTCGACAGTGGACAGGAAGGCGCCCTGTTCCTGCTGCGCCCGCGTGCTTCTCCTTTTGAGCTGCTTCCCGATCAGCGATATGATGTACCCCGAGATCGGGATGAAGATGAATACAAAAAGGGTCAGTTTGACGCTGATGAGGAACATCGCGACAATCGTGAACAGGATCGTCATCGGCTCTTTTACAGCCAGTTCCAGAATCGCCAGAAACGAATTTTGCACTTCGCTGACATCGCTCGAGATCCGCGCCATGGTGTCGCCTTTGCGCTTTTCGGAGAAGAACGCCAGTGGCAGGTCGATGATCTTTTTGTACATGGCCGTGCGGATGTCGCGCAGCATGCCGTTGCGCATGAAGGTGATGAAGAACATCGCCATGTAATCACAAAGGTTCTTGAGCAGGAAGATGCTGATGATGCCCGCAACCATGTAGGCCAGCGTAGTGCCCGGGCCATAGGTTTCGGTGGTTTGCGTAATGAAATACCCGAGCAATTGTTCGCCGTAAGCCTTGATCTCGCCAAGACCGGTATATTCGGGCCGCACGGTGACGCGCTTGGCCTGGTCAAAAAGAACTTGCACCATCGGGATCAGCGCGATGAACGAAAGCGTTGAAAACAGCGCGTACAGCACATTGAAAAAAATGTTGAGCAAAGCATACTTCTTGTACGGCATCGCGAACGGCACTATTTTCCTGAAGTTGCTCATCAAATGATATTCAGTTCGGCGAGTATGTTGCGAATGCGGTCGTCGAGGTCCTGCTCGGTAGCCGGGATTTGCTCAACCGAACGAATCTTTTCATGTACCGATATATAGAACTTGATCTTGGGTTCGGTGCCGCTTGGCCTGGCCGCAATCTTGGAACCGTCCTCGGTATAATAGATCAGCACGTCGGATTTGGGGATGTTGAGCGTTTCCTTTTCGCCCGTGAGGAGGTTGAGCGCGGTCGAGGCGAGGTAATCCTCCACCATCAGCACGCGCTGCCCGTTGATTTCACCAAGCGGACGTTCGCGCATGTCCAGCATCATCTGCCTGATCTCGACAGCGCCCTCGATTCCCTTACGGGTCAATGAAACCAGGTGTTCCTTATAAAAACCGTGGCGGACAAAGAGGTCCTGCAACTGTCCATAGACCGTCGAACCTTTTGCCTTGGCCTGCGCCGCAATCTCGCAGATGAGCAATGTCGCGCCTACCGCATCCTTGTCGCGTACCGCATCGCCCACCATGAACCCAAAACTTTCCTCGCCGCCGCCAATAAACTTCTGCTGCGGGAAATCGCGGATCATCTTGGCGATCCATTTGAAACCTGTAAGCCCTACTTTGCACTCCACGCCGTAAGCATCGGCGAGCTCGAGCATCATCGGCGTCGAGACGATGGTCGATCCGATGAATTGTTTCCCATCGATCTTCCCCGAATTTTTCCACTGCTCCAAAAGGAAAGCGGTCATGAGTACCATGGCCTGGTTCCCGTTGAGCAGGACCATCTCTCCCCGGTTGTCGCGCACGGCGATCCCAAGCCTGTCGCTGTCCGGGTCTGTCCCGATCACGATGTCGGCATCGACCTTTCCCGCCAGTGCGAGCGCCATGGTCAGCGCCTCGGGTTCCTCGGGATTGGGCGAGACCACCGTGGGAAAATTGCCGTTTGGCTCGCGCTGTTCCTCAACGATGTGCACCTGTTGATATCCCGCGCGATCCAAAACCTGCGGAACCAGCTTGATCGAGGTGCCGTGCAGCGACGTGAAAACGATCTTCAGGTCCTCGCGGGCTTTTGCCGCGGTATCAAAGGATGCATTGCCTATCGTTGATTTTATGAACGCCTCATCGACCTCCGTATCGATCATCCTGAGCAACGCATCATCTCCTTCGAACCTGATCTCTTCATATTTGAGGCGCTCGATCTCGGCGATGATCTCGCCATCCTGAGGCGGTACCAGCTGGCCACCGTCTTCCCAATAGACCTTATATCCATTGTATTCCGGCGGGTTGTGCGAGGCCGTCAGTACGATGCCGCACTGGCAGCCCAGGTGCTTGACCGCAAACGAAAGTTCGGGTGTGGGCCTCATTTCACTAAAGAGGTAAACGGTGATGCCGTTGGCGGTGAATACGTCGGCGACCGTCTTGGCCAGCGTATCGCTGTTGAGGCGGCAGTCATAGGCAATCGCCACCGAGATGTTCCCGTCGGGAAAACAGCGGTGCAGGTAATTGGAAAGTCCCTGCGTGCTTTTGCCAAGCGTGTACTTGTTGATCCTGTTGGTCCCAACGCCCATGATGCCGCGCATCCCGCCAGTCCCAAACTCAAGATTCTTGTAAAAACTCTCCTCTAGCACTTTTGGCGAGGAGGTCATCATTTCCTTCACGGCATCCTGCGTGTCTGCGTCAAAAACCGGCGTCAGCCATTCGTTGAGCGCGTCAAGGATATTTTGTTCAATGTGCATACTGTATGTTTTTGGAGGCCTTTGCCCGCTGTGCGCTGTATCTTTTTTTCCTTGCGTCAAAAAAGGATGCCGCTTCCATCGGGGGCCCGGGAATGTCCTAAAAATTCGCGGTCTCGCTAATCCGGTAACGTTCGCTGTTGCTGCGTGTCCGCAGGATGATCTCGCCCAGGAAACCCGCCAGGAAAAATTGTGTCCCGATCACCATCGTGGCCAGGGAAATAAAGAACCACGGATTCTGGGTAACGAGCGCGGCGGGTTCATTGTTGTACAGCCGCACCAGTTTATTGACGCCAATGAAACCTGCGGCCAGGAACCCAATGATGAACATCAGCGAACCCCAAGCGCCAAAAAGGTGCATCGGCCTGCGGCCAAACCGCGACAGGAACCAGATGGTGATCAGGTCCAAAAAACCGTTGATGAACCGGTCCATGCCAAATTTGGTCTCGCCGTATTTGCGTGCCTGGTGCTGCACGACCTTTTCGCCTATCCGTTTGTAACCCGCATTCTTGGCCAGGACGGGAATGTACCGGTGCATTTCGCCCGAAACCTCGATGTTCTTGACCACGGCGCTTCGGTAGGCCTTGAGCCCGCAATTGAAGTCGTTAAGCCTGACGCCCGAAGTTTTCCGCGCGGCCCAGTTGAACAGCTTTGACGGCAGATTTTTGGAAACCATGGAATCATAACGCTTCTTTTTCCACCCCGAGACCAGGTCAAACTTGCCTTCACGCACCATTTGGTACAGTGCGGGAATTTCCTCCGGATTGTCCTGCAGGTCTGCGTCCATCGTGATCACGACATCGCCGTTGGCACGCGCAAACCCCGCGTGGAGCGCCTGCGACTTGCCGTAATTCGTATGGAAATGGATTCCCTTTACGTTTTGATTTTGTTGCGCCAGCCTTAGGATCGTCTCCCACGAACGGTCGGTGGAACCATCGTCAATGAAAATCACCTCGTATGAAAAACCGTTGCTGTCCATGACCCTGACGATCCAATCGTGCAGTTCCTGAAGCGATTCATCTTCGTTGAGCAGCGGGATTACGATGGATATATCCATTCATTAAAGGCTTTCGGGCCTGTCCCTCTTGATCACGAGTGAAGCGATAAGCCCGACAATGCTGTATATAACGATGTTTACAAGGAATCCCTGGAATTGACCTACCGGCCCAAATGAATCCTGTTCCTCGAGTTTGGTGACCATTTCGTCGATCTGTGCGGAGGGCGCTCCGAATTTTTCTGCCATTTCCACCGAAGACTTGATGACGGCTTCGGTCATGACCTGTTTCGCGTCGGTGTCGATGACATTAAAGAGCACGATGCTGAACACCGTGTACATCAAAAAGCCGATCAGTATGGTAATGAAGAATGCCCGGAAGGATTGTTTGAACGTGATGAATCCGCCCATTTCCTTCTTGGTCTTGATGGCAGAGGCAATCCCGAACCCGGAGACGATCAGGAACGCGATGATCCCGTACCAGGTGTTGGTGAACAGGCTGAGGTCAATTGCGTAGACCAATGTGGCGGTTACGATGAGCAACACACCGAGCATGGCGCCCCAGGTGACTGCGATCTTTTTTACATTTTCCATGATGATTGTTTTGGTTTAGGCTACAAATATAGCAATTAGGCCGTAATGCGATAATAATTCGGGCGGGGTCAGGGTGTCAAAAAAAGATGGACGAAGAATTGTATATTGGAAATAAAGTGTAAATTTGCAGGCTCAAAGAAAAATCATAATTAAAAAGTTACGGCGGCCTATACCTTTCGAGACCGGAAGCATCAGGGCACCGCAGCCATAAAAAAAGAAAAACCATGAAAAAAGGAATCCACCCCGAAAATTACAGGCTGGTAGCGTTCAAGGACATGTCAAATGAAGAAGTGTTCATCACCAAATCAACTGCCGACACAAAAGAGACAATCATCCACGAAGGTGTTGAATACCCGGTAGTGAAAATGGAAATCTCCCGCACCTCGCACCCTTTTTACACTGGTAAATCCAAGCTTATCGATACTGCAGGACGTATCGACAAGTTTAAGAACAAATACGCAAAGCACGGACGCTAGTCTGTCGCAGCAAATCAAGAGCCTTCCATTTGGGAGGCTTTTTTTTTGGCTGACGGAGTTCAGTGGTCAGTAATCAGTAGCCAGTACCGCAGGAACTGTCAACGATCTTATTTCCAGGCCTTTTCAATACATAATTGATAACCCTGAACAAATCGAAAACTGAAAACTGACGGCCCCCACCCTCCACCCACAATTTCGCCACTTCCCACGACAGGTCATTACGGGTTAACCCCAAAAATGACGCGGGCCAAAGTATGCGCGAACAAAACGATCGTCCCATCTGCAGATGCTTATCCTCACCTGCTTCCCGGGTCCTTATTTAATTCCTATCTTTGGATAAGTAACCTATAATCCCAATGAACTACATCCTCTACGACGGCAGCGTCCGCAACGCGCTCCTGCCCTTTACCTTTACGCGCCCCGTGGCCGACATCCGCGTGGGCATCCTCACGATTCGCGAGAAATGGGAAAAATACCTCGGTTCGACCACGACCACCCTTACCGAGGAATACCTTTCGGCCAAATTCCCGATGGTCGAGATGGAGGAAAACGTTATGATCAACGCGGCGTTCCTGCCCAATCCCATACTGGCCGAAATGGTCGCGAACCTCGAACCCGGCCAGGCGGTGTCCCGGCAGGGCGAGATCATCGCTTTTTATTCGCAGGATACCCAGGAGGAAATTGACTTTGACCAATATGAATTTCTGGAATTCGGGGACGAATGCATCACCATTGAACACACCTGGGACATTTTTGCCAAAAACGATGCGGCGTTGCGGGAGGATTTTGACCTTTTGACCCGCGACCGCAAGTCAATGCCCATCCCAAAATCGGTGAACGTGATTGCCCCGGAAAATATCTTTATCGAGGAAGGCGCCAAACTTGAATTCGTCACCTTGAATGCCTCCTCGGGGCCCATTTACATCGGCAGGGAAACCGAAATCATGGAAGGTTCCCTGATCCGCGGGCCTTTTGCGCTTTGCGAGGGAGCCCAGGTCAAGCTCGGCACCAAGGTGTATGGCGCGACCACCGTTGGCCCGCAATGCAGGATCGGCGGGGAGGTGAGCAACTCGGTACTGTTTGGATATTCAAACAAGGGGCATGACGGTTTCCTGGGGAATTCGGTGCTGGGCGAATGGTGCAACATCGGCGCCGACAGCAACAATTCCAACCTCAAGAACAATTATGAAGGCGTCAAGCTCTGGAGTTACGAGACCGGCGGTTTTGAGAAAACCGGGCTCCAGTTCTGCGGCTTGATGATGGGCGACCACTCCAAGTGCGGCATCAATACGATGTTCAACACCGGTACCGTTGTGGGGGTGAGCGCGAATATTTTCGGCAGCGGTTTCCCGCGCAATTTCGTCCCGAGTTTTTCCTGGGGCGGCGCTTCGGGGTTCACTACCTACATCACCAAAAAGGCATTTGAGACCGCCCGCATCGCGATGTCCAGACGGCACGTGGAGTTCGATGAGAAAGAGGCGGCCATCCTGGAGCATGTTTTTGAGGAAACCAAAAAATGGCGGAAGGAATGATGTGCCAATGTACCAATGTGAAAATTTGAAAATGTGCCAATTGGCAATTTGAGAATTTAGCTTCGCTGAGTTCCGCTTCGCCCCGGGTGAAAATTTGAAAATTGATCAATATACCGATGTGACCAGGCGGCACCGCCAAATTGAAACCAACCATCGCACGTAAAATGTACCGATTTGAACTCTTCAGGCACTTGATCAAACAATACAAACTGATAGCTGACAGCTGATTGCTGACAGCTTTCCAACCATTATCGACCAAACCATGTTCAGAACCGAATCCGATCTCCTAGGCTCGCTCGAGGTTCCCACGGACGCCTACTACGGCATCCAGACCCGACGCGCGATTGACAATTTCAATATTTCGGGGGTCAGGCTGTTCCAGTTTCCCGAGCTGATCCGGGCGCTGGCGCATGTCAAGTGGGCCTCGGCGCGGGCCAACTACAAGTTGGGGCTCCTGAACCGTGAGATTGCGGGTGCGATAGTCGAGGCCTGCAAGGAGGTGGCCGATGGAAAGTTTGACCGGGAATTCCCTGTTGACATGATGCAGGGCGGCGCCGGAACCTC
>SXQR01000220.1 GCA_005792865.1 Flavobacterium sp.
TCTGAAATCGTTCCCGTGCTCATCAAGGCGATCCAGGAACAACAGGCCGTCATCGAAAGCCAAAGAGAAGCGATCCGGAAGCTGGAACTTCAGGCCAGCGAAGATGCCGCTAACCGCAAGGAACTGCAGGAATTGGTGAACGACGCCAAACAAATGTTGCGCGCGATGACCGAGACGGCCAAAAGATGATCAGGTCTTTTGCTTTTTTTTCTTGGCCGCAGGAAACAGCACATTGTTGAGGATGAGCCTGTAACCCGGCGAATTGGGATGCAGGTCGAGCACCGTCGGCGAATCGCCCACGCGGTGCTGATAATCTTCGGGGTCGTGCCCGCCAAAAAAAGTAAAGAACCCCTTGCCCTTTTGGCCGTGGATGTAACGCGCCTCTCCATTGACGTGGCTTTCACCCAGGACAAGTACGCCCGATTTTACCAATTCGGGATCAAAGGAAGTGGTCTGGCCCATGAATCCCTTGATGAGTTGCGTCTGGTTTTGGCAGAGCATGCTGGGAATCACGTCCCATTTTGCCGAAAACTCCATCAGCGTGAAATAATCTTTTTCCATGGGCATCTGGCGCTTCTCGGTCATGTCGATGTCCGAAAATTCATAGCGCTCCGGCCTGCGTTCCAAGGTGAAATTCTTGAAAGCGAAAGTCTGTGAAAAATCCAGCTTCGACTGGTAATTGGCCTCGCTTGGGTCGCCGTCGAACATAGGTTCGCAAATATCGACGCCTTCCGCCGCAAGGGCAATGTCAAAGCTATCGGTGGCAGAACACATCGCGAACATGAAACCGCCCCCGATCACAAAGTCGCGGATCTTTTGGGATACGGCCAGCTTGGCATCGGAAACCTTGGCATAACCCAGTTTGGCCGCAAGCGCCTCGGCCTCGCGCTTTTGTTCGATGTACCAGGGCGCGTTGCGGTACGCCCCGAAAAATTTCCCGTATTGACCCGTGAAGTCCTCGTGGTGGAGATGAAGCCAGTCGTAAAGCAGCAATTGATCTGAAAGTACCTCCGTGTCATACACGGCCGTAAAGGGAATCTCGGCATAGGTGAGCACGAGGGTCACTGCATCGTCCCATGGCTGTTTGCCGGCCGGCGTATAGACCGCGATCTTGGGTGCCTTTTCCAGCACGACCGTTTCCATGTTTTGCGAAGGTGACGAGATCTCGTCCAGGATCGCATTGGCCTCCGCGTCCGAAAGCGGCTCGAAACTCACCCCGCGGATCTGGCATTCCCTGCGGATTTCCGGGCTGTCCGGCAGCAGGAAGGAACCGCCGCGATAGTTGAGCAGCCAGCTCGCCTTATACTGTTTGTCCAGCGCCCAATACGTAATGCCGTAGGCCTTAAGGTGGTTTTGTTGTGTCGACTCGTCCATCGGCAAAAGGATAAATCCCGCCCTGGTCCCCAGCGATATCAGCAAAACGATAAGTAACAGCAGTCTGCGCATGGATATTTTTTTCAAAGATAACGGAATTTGCCCCGAATCATTGCCGCCCGGCAGTTTCGGAATTGTTAATGTCTTATGATGGACGCGCATATATTGTTAATTTTAAAGAAAACGCAATGGCAAAGCGATTCAGCAAGGCTTTTTTTGCCGATACGTGGAAAATACTTCGCGATACGGTTGTGGGTTTTACCGATGACAACGGATTGAAACTCAGTGCGTCCCTCTCCTACTACACCGCTTTCTCAATGGGCCCGCTCCTGCTTTTGATGATTTCCCTGGCCGGGCTTTTCTTTGGCCGCGAGGCCATCCAGGGACAACTTTTCGCCGAAATCAACGGCCTGCTTGGCAACGAAGCCGCGGCCCAGATACAGGAAATCGTCAAAAATCTTGAACTCAGCGGAAAGACCACCAGCGCGGTCGTCATCGGGGCCGTTACGCTTGTGATCGGGGCGACCACGGTCTTCGCCGACATCCAGGATTCGATCAATACCATCTGGCGGGTCAAGGCCAAGCCCAAGCGCGGTTGGCTCAAGGTGATCAAGGACAGGCTCCTGTCGTCATCGCTGATTGTAGGGCTGGGATTCCTGCTCATCGTCTCCCTGGTGGTCAACGGTGCGCTCAAGGCCATGAACGACGCGCTCATCCATTATTTTCCAGATGTGACCGTCGTGTTGTTCAATACCATCAACGTCGTGGTGAGCTTTATTGTGATATCCATACTTTTCGGGATCATCTTCAAAGTCTTGCCGGACGTCAACATCCATTGGAAGGATGTGCGGATGGGCGCCTTTTTCACCGCGCTGCTCTTCATGCTCGGCCGTTTCCTGATCGGGCTATACATCGAGACCGCAGGCACGGCTTCGGCGTACGGTGCGGCAGGCTCCATCATCGTCATTTTGGTCTGGGTCTATTATACGGCCGCGATCATGTACCTCGGTGCCGAATTCACGCGGGTCTACGCCGATTACATTGGGCTTAAGATCGAGCCTGCGGAATTTGCCGTATATGTCGAGAAGACCGAGCGCGAGATGGACAAGAAGACCATTCCGCTCGGCGAAAAAAAAAAGATAACGATTGACTGATTTACGGACCGATTAACCCTGATCAGAACGGAATGTCGTCGTCGTCGCGGTTGATGTTGCTGCCAAAAGCGTCGTTGGGGCTCGGAAGGTTACGCTTGATGAACGGGTTGTCGTCGTGGTTCATCTTGGATTCGATATCGGCATATCCGCCTCCAAAATCATCAAGATTGTCAAACTTACCAAGGCTTCCGATGAATTTCAACCTGATATTCTCCAGCGAACCGTTACGGTGCTTGGCGATGATGAACTCGGCCTGTCCTTCGGTCGGAGAGTGTTCATCATCGTCCCATTCGTCGATCTTGTAATATTCAGGACGATAAATGAACGATACGATATCGGCGTCCTGCTCGATTGCACCGGATTCACGGAGATCCGACAGCAGCGGCCGCTTGCTCGCACCACGCGTCTCGACCGCCCTTGAAAGCTGCGAGAGCGCAATGACAGGGACATTCAGTTCCTTGGCGAGCGCCTTGAGGTTTCGCGAGATCGTGGAGATTTCCTGTTCGCGGTTTCCGCCCCCGCCCTTTCCGGTAGAGCCCGCCGTCATCAGTTGGAGGTAATCCACGATGATCAGCTTGATCCCGTGCTGCGAGGAGAGCCGTCGCGCCTTTGCCCGCAAGTCAAAAATGGAAAGCGACGGCGTATCGTCAATGAACAGCGGCGCCTTTTCCAGGTCCTTGACCTTGATGGAAAGCTGTTCCCACTCGTGCTTCTCGAGTTTACCGGTCCGAAGTTTCTCCGATGAGAGCCCGGTCTCTGAGGAAATAAGCCTCGTGATCAACTGTACCGACGACATCTCCAGTGAAAACAGCGCAACCGGATGGTGGAAATCGATCGCGATGTTGCGCGCCATGGACAACACAAACGCGGTCTTACCCATACCCGGACGGGCCGCGATAATAATCAGGTCACTGGGCTGCCAACCGGAGGTAATCTTGTCGAGCTTTTCAAACCCGGTCGCAATGCCGCTCAACCCCTCCTTGTTGGCGATTTCCTCGATGCGTTTCTTTGCCTGGATCACCAGGCTCTGCGCGGTCTCGGACGAGCGTTTGATGTTTCCCTGCGTGACCTCGTAAAGTTTGGATTCGGCCTTGTCGAGCAAGTCAAAAACATCCGTGGTCTCGTCATACGATTCCTCAATGATCTCCGAAGAAATCTTGATGAGGGAACGCTGGATGTACTTTTGCAAAATGATGCGCGAGTGGAATTCGATGTGTGCCGATGAGGATATCTTTTGCGTCAGCTGAATAAGGTAGAAATCACCGCCGGCCAGGTCCAGCTTGCCCATTTTCTTGAGCTGTGCCGAGACGGTCAACAAATCCACGGGCTGCGAATCGGTGAAAAGCTGGAAAATCGCCTCGAAAATATGCTTGTGGGCATCGCGGTAAAAAGCGTCGGGCTGCAGGATGTCGATGACCTCGTCCACCCCCTTTTTGTCAATCATCATCGCGCCCAGGACCGCCTCCTCAAGTTCGACCACCTGCGGCGGAAGCTTCCCTTTCTCAAGGTTGATGATGGTGGTCTTGTCCACTTTTACGGGGTTGATGTGCCTGAACTGTTCCATATGGCGAAAGTATGTTTTTTTTGTGCAGGGTTCCTCCGGAGTTATGCAATCCGGCTGTTGACAAAAAGTGAAATTTTGTTGATAAGCCAAAAAAAATCCGAAACCGCGGGGCTTCGGATTCATTTTTAAGTTGTAGGATTTTACTCCTTGAATTCGCCCATCCGGCTGTATTTGTCCATCCTTTTGCCCACGAGGTCCTCTGTTGATAAATCCTTTAATTCATTGAAGGCCTTGACGATATATTCGCCCGTGGTCTTGAAAGTCGTATCGCGGTCGTAATGGGCCCCGCCAAGCGGTTCCGGGATCACGTCGTCCACCAGTTTCTGTTTTTTCATGTCCTCGGACGTCAGCTTGAGCGCCTCCGCAGCCTGTTCCTTGTAATCCCATGATTTCCATAGAATGGATGAACAGGATTCGGGCGAGATGACCGAATACCACGTGTTCTCAAGCATGAAAACGCGGTCTCCCACGCCGATGCCCAGTGCCCCACCGGAGGCGCCCTCGCCCACGATGACGGCAATGATCGGCACCTTCAGCCTGATCATCTCCAGGATGTTGCGCGCAATGGCCTCGCCCTGCCCGCGCTCCTCGGCCTCAAGCCCCGGATAAGCGCCCGGCGTATCGATGAAGGATACCACCGGAATCCCGAATTTCTCCGCCATTTTCATCAGCCGCAGGGCCTTGCGGTAACCTTCGGGGTTGGCCATCCCGAAATTGCGGTATTGCCGCGTCTTGGTGTTGTACCCTTTTTGTTGACCGATGATCATGAACGACTGCCCGCCGATCTTGCCAAGTCCGCCAATCATGGCCTTATCGTCCTTGAACGCCCTGTCGCCAAAAAGTTCCAGGAATGTGTCCCCGCAAAGTGCACGGACGTAATCCATCGTGTACGGACGGTTGGGATGGCGCGAGAGCTGGACCCGTTGCCAGGCGGTCAGGTTCTTGTATATCTTTTTCTTGGTTTCCTCAAGCTTTTTCTCAATCTGCTTGCAGGTATTGGTAACGTCCACATTGGATTCCTGCCCGATGATCTGGCACTTATCCAGTTGGTCCTCAAGTTCCTTGATGGGAAGTTCGAAATCTAAATATTCCATAGTTTGATAAAAGTGGAAGTGCAAAGATAGGAGTTAATGGTTCAATGTAGCAATGGGCCAATGTGCAAATGTGCAAATGTACCAATTGACCAATTGACATGATTCCGGCCGAATCGGTACATTGGCGCATCGAACAATTGGTACATTAACGCTTCCTCGTCTTCATATATCCATTGAGCACCACCGTCAGCAGGATGATTGCGGCCCCAATGTAAAAAGGAGTGCTCATCCGCTCCGATTCGCCGAGTATGAAGTACGCCAGCAGGATTCCGTAAACGGGCTCGAGATTGGTCGTGAGCATGACCGTATAAGGCGTAAGTTTACGCATGACGTTGACGGCTGCCGTGAAGGCATAGGCCGTGCAGATGGAAGACAGCAGCAAAAGCAGCGCCCAATCGGTGCCGGAGACATCAAAGAAATCGGCGGTGAACCGGCCGTCGTAAACCAGGAAAAGCGTCACCAGCGCCAAACCCGCGGCAAATTCATAGATCGTGATCACCGTGGGATCGTATTCCTTGATTAGCTTTCCGTTGGCCAGGGTGAAAAATACGCCCATCAGCACAGAGAAAAGTGCCGACAACGCGCCCTCGATGTACCGCACCTCGACCTGCATGATGATGGCCAGGCCGGCAACGATCACGAGGCCAAAAAACACCTCGTACCAAAGCATCTTCCGCTTGTACACGATCGGTTCCAGGATGGAGGCGAAAAATGCCCCCGCCGAAAACACCGCCAGCGTGACCGAAACGTTTGACACATCGATCGCACGAAAGAAAAATATCCAGTGCACCGCGATCAGGATGCCCACCACGATCATCTTGCCCACGGCTTTTGGCGGCAGTGCCAGCGGCTTTTTTACAATGACCGCGTAGGCGATGAGGAACAGTGAGGCAAGCAACATCCTGTACCATACCAGCGACGCGTCCCGAATGGTGATCAGGTCGCCCAGGACGGCGGTGAAGCCCCAAATAAATACGATCAGATGGAGGTTCAGGTAGCTCTTCAATTTACCGCTTCGCATTGCGCAAAAGGTAAAGTGCCAGAATACCGAACACGACATTGGGAATCCATACCGCGATGATGGGCGGGAACGAAGATTTCTCGGCCAGCGTGCCAAAGATCTTGTCGAAGAAGATGAACGAGAAAGCCAGCAGGATCCCGATGGCGAGGTTCATCCCCATGCCGCCGCGCCGTTTCATGGCAGAGACCGCCACCGCAATGATCGTCAGGATAAATGCCGACACGGGTATACTGTATTTTTTGTAAAGTACCACCAGGTAGGTGTTGATGTTCGCATTTCCGCGGCTCCGCTCCTTTTCGATGAACTTGTTGAGCTCGCCCAGGGTAAGGGTCTCGGCAACATACACAACCGGCGTCAGGTCTTCCATGTCAAACCTGAAGATCGTGTCCTGCCGGTCGCCCTGGATGAGTTTGTCGCCAAGCTCGCCCACCTTGCGCTTGGTGTAATTGAACATGGTATAACTGCTGTCCCGCGGGTTGTACTTGAGCCTTCCGGCGGTGATCTTGTAATCCAGCCTGTCCTTCCTAAATCGCTCATAAGTGAAGTTGAACGCGACCTTGGTGCCCTGGTTGAAGTTCTGGACGTAGATGAATTCGTTGGGGCTGATCTGCCTGAAAACGTTCGTATTGTCCCGTGCCTCCTTGTTTTTGTTGAGGTACATGTACCGAAAACTGTTGAAGCCCTCGCTCGCCTTGGGAACGATAAAAAAACCCATCAACAGCGCAAAAAGCGACACGATCGTGGCGCCGATCAGGTATGGGCGCAAAAACCGCGTAAAGGAGATCCCCGAACTCAGGATCGCGATGATCTCTGTGTTGTTGGCCAGTTTGGACGTAAACCAGATTACCGACAAAAAAAGGAATATCGGGAACAGCAGGTTGGCAAAATAGATCGTGAAATCCAGGTAATACTGTGCAATTTCAAGAAAAGGCACCTTGTTCTCGAGCATCCGGTTTACCTTCTCGGAAACGTCGATCACGATCCCTATGGGAATGAACATCAAAAGCATCACGACAAAAGTCGCGAGGTAGCGTTTGAGGATGTATTTGTCGATGATCTTCAAAGGATGGATTTGAAAATTTAAAGATTTGAAAATTTGAAGATTATCATATAAGTATCATTTGTACTTGAATATTGAACCTCGTTGCCAAAATTCATAATTTATTTTGTCAATTTGAACGTATTAGCAAAATTTTGACTCGTCCTCATTTTTAAATTGGCACATTTTCAAATTTTCAAATTTTCTATAACCGCTCCCCCATTTTCCTTACCATCTCATCCTTCCAGGATTTGAAATCTCCCGCTAAGATATGTTTTCTGGCCTCGCGTACCAACCACATGTAAAAACCCAGGTTGTGGATCGTGGCGATCTGCTTGCCCAGGTATTCGTTCGCGGCAAAGAGGTGGCGCAGGTAAGCTTTTGAATATTCGGTATCGACCCAGGTGTGACCCATGGGGTCGATGGGCGAGAAATCGTCTTCCCACTTGCGGTTTTTGATGTTGATGATCCCCTCGGCGGTAAAGAGCATCCCGTTGCGGGCGTTGCGCGTGGGCATCACGCAGTCAAA
>SXQR01000221.1 GCA_005792865.1 Flavobacterium sp.
ACCAGCTCGACGCGGTCGGTGGCCTCGGCCGTCGCGCCTTCAAAATAGACCAGCGCCTTGATGTTTTGATAGCCGAATTTCCCTTCGAGCGCCACATCGGCCTGGCCGGCACCCTTTACCGAACCGACTTTTTTGTCATTGATATAAAAAATCACGCTGTCAACAACCTTGTTTTGCGGATTGTCAATTGCGAGAGCCACCTTTTCGCCCGGTTTATACTGCGCGTGCAGCAGCGAATTCTTGATGGCAAAGGGGTTTTCGTCCTTTTTTTGGTCACCGCATCGCGCCGCGACAAGGCTTATCATGATGAAAGCGAGCAGGTTGAATCTTTTCATGTCAATTTTGGATTTTCGGGCAGGAAATCCGCGCCGTGGCTTGCGAAAATACAAAAAGATTGTATATTTGCAACGGCAAGTCCTGCACGACCAGCTCCTGCAGAATCCTCCAGGGTGGGAACACAGCAAAGGTATGCGGTTGTAGCGGTGCGATGCAGGTCGCTTGCCATTTTTTGATCTTCCTTTGGGAAGATTTTTTTATTTTTACCCTTTGCGTTTGGAGCAATTTCCCGTTTTCCGTTATATCTTTTTTGTTGCTACGCAAAAAAAAGGATGCCGCTGCAACCGGGGCTAGGCTGCCCGGAAAAATTCATCAACCTGCTAAAATTTATATTCATGAAAAAGTTCATTCTCGCCCTGTTGTTCGCCATCCCCGCCATCGCGCAAACCGATGTCAACGCCCAATTCGAGGCCTTTGAAAAGGAACTCACCGCCTACCGCGACAATCCGCTCGTCTCATCGGAAAATTCCACCATCACGCCCGCACCTTGCGGCCAATATACCCTGAAATTCATGGTGACCGCCAAGGGATTTGACAAGATCGTGTCCGTTCCGCCGCCAAAGAAACTCTGCGCCGACCTGGCCCGCTTCGACAAGAGCAAGAACCCAAACCAGGGTGACTGGGAATATGAGATCAAGCCCATCGGCAACCGCTATTACACCATCCGCGGCCAGAAGAAAGGCGGCGATGGAACCGAGGAGTTTTATTATTATGAGCACAAGAGCAATAAGTGACGAATGTCGCATGTCATATGTCGAACGAAGTTATAAAGTTTGAAAGTTATAAGGTTTATAAAGTTGGGAACCAACAGGTATTTGGTTAACCGAGATCGAACTGACAGCGGACAGGTGAAAGCTCCCTCATTATTAATTATTAAATATTAACTATTAATTGAAAGTAGTCCTCATCACCGGCGCATCGTCGGGTATCGGCAAGGCCATCGGGGAATTCCTTGTGCAAAAAGGATACACGGTGTACGGCACCAGCCGAAACCCCGGGGGTTACACGTCATCGGGATTCCCGCTGCTCAAGCTCGATGTGCGCGATGCGGAAAGCATTCGCCAATCCATTCAACAGGTTGTGGAAAAATCGGGCCGCATCGATGTTTTGATCAACAACGCCGGCGTGGGCATCACGGGTCCCATCGAGGAAATCCCCGCATCCGAGATCCGCAATAATTTCGAGACCAACCTCTTTGGGCCCATCGAGGTCATGAAAGCGGTGCTGCCGCAAATGCGCGCGCAGCAATCGGGGCTCATCATCAACATCACCTCGATCGCGGGTTACATGGGCCTGCCGTACCGCGGCATCTATTCGGCTTCCAAGGGCGCGCTTGACCTGGTCACCGAGGCCATCCGCATGGAGGTCCGCGCACAGGGCATACACGTCACGAGCATCGCACCGGGCGATTTTGCCACCAACATTGCAGCGGGCCGCTATCACGCGCCGCTGGTCGTCGGTTCGGCATATGAAAAGCAGTACGGTGAAATCCTGCGCACGATGGACGCGCACGTGGATTCGGGCAGCGATCCGCTTGAGATGGCGCAGGCCGCGTATGTGGTGATGCAGCAAAAGTCGCCCGAAGTCCACTATAAGGTGGGCGCGTTCATGCAGAAGTTTTCGGTGGCGCTCAAAAGGCTTCTTCCCGGCAAAATCTATGAAAAGATGCTGATGCGGCATTACGGGATGGATGCAAAGTCAAAAGTCAAAGTCTAAAGTCTAAAGGTCCAACGACTCCTATAACACATAAGCCGATGAAATTCCTGGTCGCACTCCTGTTCACGAATCTGTTGGCCGCGCAGGTATTTCCGGCCGATACCCTTGTGACCGTCCCGGCCAATCCGGCAAAGGGATTCCATCACGATTTTATCCTCTTCGTGCCCAAGAAGACACCCGTGGGCAAGACCACGTACCTGCTGGTGGAGCCCAACAATACGGGCCAGCTTTCCGACAGCGTCGCGGTACACCGCAAGCACGCGGAATTTTTGGCGTCGGTAAGCTCGGTGGGGAACAATGTCTCTACCGAACTGCTCATTCCCTTACTGGTGCCGGTCTTTCCGCGGCCGGCCTCGCAACCGCTGATGTACACGCATGCGTTGGACCGCGACGTCATGGATGTTGCCGAGGGCCCACTTATGCGACCGGACCTCCAGCTTTTGGCAATGGTCGAGGAGGCGCAAAAAATACTGAGCAAAATGAATGTGCCGGTCCATCCCCGGTTCCTGATGAGCGGATTTTCGGCCTCGGGGACATTTGTGAATCGCTTTTCAATGATCCATCCTGAAAAGATAAAGGCCCTGGCCATCGGCGGCTTCAATGGAAAACTCATGCACCCGCAAAAGCAGCTTGACGGCACGCCGCTCGACTATCCGCTGGGCATCCACGACTTTGAAAAGCGTTTTGGGAAACCTTTCGACATCGCCGCATTCAGGAGCCTGCCGCAATACATCTACATGGGCAGCATGGACGATAACGACTCGGTGGATTTCCAGGACGCATACGGCCCCGGGGAACGCGAGATCATCAATAATAAGCTCAGTCCCAATGTGCAGGAGCGTTTTGCCCTCTGCCGCAAGATCTACCAAGCCAACGGCGTGCGTGCCAACTTCCGCGTTTATGACGCCATCGGGCACCGGACCACGTCAAACATCAACCTGGACGTGATTTACTTTTTTATGGAGCAGGTGAAGGAGTAGTCGGTAGTAGCCATCAGCTGTCTCGGATCCGGTCAATCCGGAGGGAGGGAATCAGGATCGTCATGGTGATAATGATCCCGTTGTTGCACCTGTATCCTGTAAAATTGCGTTAACCGTTAACTAAAAAGTCATCATTCATCGGTCGGAGCTGTCATCCAGGAGCAGTCGGGGGACAATACGTGCGGCCTGCGCGGATTGATCGGTCACTATCCACCCGCTACCAAAAACGAGGACCCACCGCCAGTCACAAACCACCAGGCACTGATAACAATCAATGGTTCGGTGAAAAAAATGTATTAATATTGCCACCGCAAAATTCAATGACCAACCAAATGACCAAAATTACCCGCAAAATTTTCTTCCTTCTCCTGCTGGCCTGCACGCAATTCATATCCGCGCAGGGATTTAACGCATCGCCTTTGCAATGGAACGTCCCCGGCCTGGGAAACGATGAGTACAAAGTTTACGATTCAGACCACAGCGTCATCGATTTCAACGGCGACGGCAAGCCGGACCTCGTCGATTCAAGTGACGGCGGTAACGTTTTTGTCAACGGGAGCCAAAAATATTGGAAAGTGTACCTGAATACCGGTTCAGCGTTCAGCCAGACCGCCACCCAATGGAACATCCCAAACCTGGGGAATGACGAATACATCATATATGATTCGGATCACGGCGTCTATGACTTCAACGGCGACGACAAACCGGACCTGGTGGACTCCAGCGACGGCGGCAGCGTCTTCATGAACGGCGGCCAGCGCTACTGGAAAGTGTACCTGAACACGGGATCGGGATTCAGCGCGACCTTTGTTCAGTGGAACCTTCCGGCCATTGGCCCTGACGATTACAAGATCGCCTCTACGACGCACAACGTGATCGACTTCAACGGCGACAACAAGCCGGACCTGATCGATTCAAGCGACAATGGCAATGTGTTCACGACCGGCAGCCAGAAATACTGGAAAGTGTACCTCAATACCGGATCCGGTTTTAGCGCCACGTTCATCCAGTGGAACATTCCCGTTATTGGCAGCGACGATTACAAGGCATCGGATACGACCCATAACGTCATCGATTTCAACGGCGACAACAAACCGGACCTGATCGATTCGAGCGACAACGGCAACGTGTTCATGACTGCAGGCCAACGGTTTTGGAAGGTTTACATCAACAGCGGATCTGGTTTTGGCCAGGCGGCGGTGCAGTGGAACATACCCAATCTTGAAAGCTATGATTACGCGATTTACCACACCAGCCACAGCGTCCTAGACTTCAACAACGACAACAAGCCTGACCTGGTCGATTCAGGCGATGGCGGAAACGTTTTTCTTAACGGAAGCCAGAAGTTCTGGAAAGTGTACCTCAATAATGGATCGAGCCTTTCGACCGTTGATCCTGCCCGCAGTGCTTTGCTGACTGTTTACCCGAATCCGGTGCGCGGCATGCTGAACCTGTTAGCGCAGGATCATATCAGCTCGATCTCAATCTGCAATGCGCAGGGCCAGCGGGTCATGGCCGTTGCGGTAAATGACAGCAGTAGCGCAGTGGACGTGTCGCACCTGCCTGCCGGTGTTTATTTCGCCAGGGTCACGGCGTTGGATAACGCAGTTTCGGTGCAGCGGTTCGTCAAGGAGTAACAAACCGCGGAAAAGGAAGTTTCATCTGTTGAAAATAAGATGTAGTTTTGCGGCGCGTTAGGGATGGAAGCAAAGTGCCGCGCACTGCGGACAGCCCGCCGCGAGGAACGAGCGGAACGCCCTGGAAATCAATAAATATCCACAGCATATGAAATTTTTTATCGATACGGCCAATCTCGCCGAAATCAAGGCAGCACAGGCGCTTGGTGTGCTTGACGGCGTAACCACCAACCCCTCGTTGATGGCCAAGGAAGGCATCACGGGCAAGAACAACATCCTGAAGCATTACGTTGATATCTGCAACATCGTGGACGGCGATGTCAGTGCCGAGGTCAATGCCGTGGATTATGACGGAATGATCCGCGAAGGAGAGGAACTGGCCGACCTGCACCCGCAGATCGTGGTCAAGCTTCCCAGGACGCGAGAAGGCGTGATGGCCGCGAAATATTTTGCCGACAAGGAAATCCGCACCAATGTGACGCTCGTTTTC
>SXQR01000222.1 GCA_005792865.1 Flavobacterium sp.
AGAACGGCGAATTCATCAAGGTGGGATCGTCGCAGGTGCAGAAGACCAACGTGCGGATCGTCGCGGCGACCAATGTCAATATGTTCGATGCGATCCAGAAGGGCAAGTTCCGCGAGGATCTCTATTACAGGCTCAGCACCGTTGAGATCACGCTGCCGGCGCTTCGCGAACGAAAGGAAGACATCCATCTGTTGTTCAGGAAATTCGCTTCGGACTTTGCGCAGAAATACAAGATGCCCGCCATTCGCCTGACCGAACCGGCCGTCGATTTCCTCCAGAAATACCGTTGGAGCGGCAACATCCGCCAGCTCCGCAATGCTGCCGAACAGATTTCGGTACTCGAGACCCAGCGCGAGATTTCGCTCCAGACACTTCAATCCTACCTGCCGGTAGAAGGCACGAACCTGCCATCGGTGGTGCCCGAGGCGAAATCAACAAGCGATTTCTCGACCGAGCGCGAAATCCTTTACAAGGTGCTCTTTGACATGCGCAACGACATCAATGACCTGAAAAACCTGACCCTGGAACTGATCCAGAACGGCAAGGTACGCGAAAGCAGCCAGCACCTGATCAACAAGATTTACGGGTCTAACCTGGGCGAGTTTGAATACGACCGCGACCACGAGATCATCCAGCCGCAACAAAAACCCGCCTACCAGCCAAAGCAGGATTACCTTGACGCCGAAACCATCGAGGAGGAGGAAATCCTGAAACTCGAGCAAAAGGAAATCGAAATGATCAAGAAGGCGCTGGAAAAGAACAAGGGCAAGCGCAAGGCCGCCGCCGACCAGCTGGGCATTTCCGAACGCACGCTCTACCGCAAAATAAAGCAGTTTGACCTATAACGCGATTCGCTATCTTTGGACGATGGTTTTACGCAGATTCACACCTTATTATATATTGTTTCTGGCGCTGATGGCATCGGGTTGCTCGGTTTACAATTTTACCGGGACCGGAAAGATCGACGCCGATACCTTCCAGGTCAATTATTTCCAGAATGCATCGGAACTGGTCGAGCCCGGTATTGAGCGGACCTTTACCCTCAGGCTTCAGGACCTGATCCAGAACCAGACCAACCTCAACCTTGTCAACTCCAACGGCGACCTGCTCTATGAGGGCGAGATCACCGATTACCGCATCAGCCCGATGACCGCCACGGCCGACCAACGTGCCGCACAGAACCGGCTGACGATATCGGTATTGGTCCGTTTTACCAACAAGAACAAGCCCACGGACGATTTCGAGAAGCGTTTCTCCTTTTTCTACGATTATCCGGGCACCGACCAGCTGGTGGGCGGACGGCTTTCGGAGGCGCTTGACGTGATCTTCGAGCGTATCACCCAGGACATTTTCAACGAATCACTGGCACGCTGGTAATGAACGTAACCGAATATACCACGCTGCTCAACAAACCCGATTCGATCACGGACCGGCACACCGAATCGCTGGAGCGGATCGTGTCGCAATTTCCGTATTTCCAGAGCGCGCGTGCCCTGCGGCTCAAGGGGCTGTACAACCAGAACAGTTTCCAGTACAACTTTGCGCTCAAGGTGACCGCAGCCTATACGACAGACCGCAGCGTGTTGTTTGACTTCATCACCTCGAGCACTTTCACGGCCATCCACAAGGGACTTTACGAGAAGAAACTCGCCGAACTTTACGGCATCGAGGTCAGGGGATTTGAGGAAATCGACTATGCCCAGGCGCGTGCTGACAAACTCGAGGAATCCATCCGGAATTCCATCCGCGAGGCCGAATTGCCACGTGCCGCCGCCATTGAGGAAGAACAAATCGCGGGCGAACCCGTCCTGCCGGAAATTGCAACGCCCGAGCCCGCCATTGCGGAGGAGGTCGCACCTGAGCCTGTGGATTCGGCCATTGCGGCAGTGGACCTGTCGGAGTTCGAAATCCCACAATTTGAAAAGAAAGAGCAAGACCTCCAGCAGAAGACGCCGGCGCAAAAACTCGGGATTGGCCAGCCGCTCGATTTCTCGAAGGACGAGCGCCATTCGTTTTCAGAATGGCTCCAGCTTTCTCGGATTCAACCAATTGAGCGCAACGAAGAAGCAAAGTTACCCCAGACGCAGCCGATTGCCCGCAAATTCGAGATCATTGACCGGTTCATCGAGGCGAACCCAAAGATGCCGTCGGTCAAAAAGGATATGCCGGCGACGACTCTCGCCGATGTTCAACCGGATACCACTTCGCTCATGACCGAAACGCTTGCAAGGGTTTACCTTGAGCAAAAAAAGTACACAAAGGCCATCCAGGCCTACGAAATTTTAATTTTGAAATATCCGGAAAAAAGTTCTTTCTTTGCAGACCGTATTTCGGAAATAAAAAATTTACAAAACAACCTGCAATGAGCACATTTACGATATTCCTTGTTTTGATCACCATCGTCTGCTTTCTTTTGATCATCGTCATCATGGTCCAGAACCCAAAAGGCGGCGGCCTCTCCTCTACCCTGGGCGGAAGCCAGATGCTTGGCGGCGTACAAAAAACAACCGATTTCCTCGACAAGAGCACCTGGACGCTCGCCACGATCTTGATCCTGCTCATCCTGGCCTCAAGCCTTTCCTTTACGGGATCGCTCAGCGACAACGATTCACGCCTGATCGATGAGACCCAAACGGCAACTCCGGCGGCTGCGACACCGGCTCCCGCGAATGCCACTCCCGTGACACCTGCACCGGCAACACCGGCGCCCGCCGCCGAGGCTCCCGCGACCGAAACGCCTGCCACGCAAAACGCACAATAAACAAAAAAATACCTTGAAATGCCAGCCTGTCAACGCTGGCATTTTTCATTTCTGCAAATTTGTCAGCATTCGGGCGATGGCATAATTTCTGACAAACGCGCGCCTGAAAAAAATCATTTTAACCTAAAATACTGTATTATGGCATTAAACATCAAACCTCTTTCAGACAGGGTACTGGTAGAGCCGGCCGCCGCCGAAACGCAGACTGCATCGGGCATCTTCATCCCGGACACCGCCAAGGAAAAACCCCAAAAAGGCACGGTCGTTGCCGTCGGCAACGGTAAGAAAGACCATACCATGACCGTCAAGGTTGGGGATACGGTCCTTTACGGCAAATACGCCGGCACCGAACTCAAGCTGGACGGCAAGGATTACCTGATCATGAAGGAAGACGACATTTTTGCTATCATCTAACTAAAACATTAAGACAAAATGGCTAAAGACATTAAATTCGATATCGAGGCTCGTGACGGTTTGAAACGCGGCGTCGATGCGCTCGCAAACGCGGTAAAGGTAACTTTGGGCCCAAAAGGGCGGAACGTCATCATCGGAAAATCATTTGGTGGCCCGAACGTCACCAAGGACGGGGTGACCGTTGCAAAGGAAATTGAATTAAAGGACCCGCTGGAAAACATGGGTG
>SXQR01000223.1 GCA_005792865.1 Flavobacterium sp.
ACAGGAAATCTCTGGTCGAACGGCGTTACGACGCAGTCTATTACTGTTTCTGATGCAGGGGCGT
Source organism: Flavobacterium sp. (assembly GCA_005792865.1). Taxonomy (GTDB): domain Bacteria; phylum Bacteroidota; class Bacteroidia; order Flavobacteriales; family Flavobacteriaceae; genus Flavobacterium. The sequence goes on from SXQR01000223.1 coordinate 65, forward strand.
ACAGCGTTTTGGTTAACAACGGAACTTGCAGTTCGGCAACATCCGCAGCCACTACCGTTACCGTAAACGCATTGCCTGCCACGCCGACGATTTCGGCCTCGGGCGCGACTACTTTCTGCCAGGGCGGAAGCGTGACCCTGACGTCTTCATCGGCAACAGGAAATCTCTGGTCAAATGGCGCTACGACGCAGTCTATTACTGTTTCTGATGCGGGAAGCTATTCGGTTTCCGTCAATAACGGAACTTGCAGTTCGGCAACCTCTGCAGCAACCTTTGTTACCGTTAACGCATTGCCTGCGACACCTACGATCACCGCTTCGGGTGCGACGACCTTCTGCCAGGGCGGAAGCGTGACTTTGACGTCTTCATCGGCAACAGGAAACCTCTGGTCAAATGGCGCGACCACGCAGTCGATCACGGTTTCGGACGAAGGTTCGTACACGGTTATGGTAGCCAGCGGTGCATGTTCATCATCGGCATCGGAACCCGTTATGGTCAATGTGAATGCAATGCCGGTGATCACCGTAACGCAAAATGCGGGGATCGTGACCGCGGCGCAAACGGGCGCGACCTACCAATGGTTTACCTGTGCGAACGTGGAACTTGAAGGCGAGACGGGACAGACCTTTATCCCGACGGTCGTGGGCGATTATTACGTCACGATCTCCCTTGGCGACTGTACGGCCGAATCCGCGTGCATCTCCGTGACCACACTTGATAATGTTGACTTCGCTCCTGCCCGATTCAGCTTCTACCCGAATCCGGTCACCGATGTGCTGAACATCCAATACAGCGCTGATCTGGATCAGGTAGAAGTCTTCAACGTCATCGGACAGAAATTGATGTCACAAAACGCAGATTCGACTGCGGTGCGGGTGGACATGAGCCATTTGCCGGCCGGAACTTATTTGGTGAAGGCGGTATCGGGACAAGCCTCGCAAACCTTTAAGGTGATCAGGAAATAGCCATTACTCTTAATTATTTGAAGCCCGGAAGCGAAATGTTTCCGGGTTTTTTTTGTTGTCGATTGTCGAACGAAGTAAACAAGTAGCTGTACGCGACTGTTAAATGTTATATGGTTGAAAGGCTAGTAAAGTTATAAAGTTCGGTTAGGACAGACATCCGGACAAGGGTAACAAACTGATAACTGACGACCGATAGCTGATAGCCGACAGCATACCCGCCCGGCACTGTCAAAAAACGGTAAGGGCCTAGACCGCGGCCCGCACCTGGCATGCGAACCTAATTAAAAAATAATGGCGTAGGGCGCGACCATCTGCATTCGGGGCGGCGTCGCACCAATTTTTTAGTTACATTTGATTAACAAGAAACTTCACCATGCAAAAACAGGCAATCAAAAAATTAAAGTCCCGGAAAGACGACCTTGTCCGGCTCTGGACAAACCAACTTTCGCAACTCGGGACCATGGACAGCGTAACCGAAGAGGGCGAATCGCAGGAATTGTTATCGCTTTTTTTGGAGGCGCTTTCGGACAAATCGATTGCCGATCCCGAACATCCCTCCTTTGATGCGGTCAAGGATCTCCTGACGGGCATTTCCATATCACGCGGAAAGCGCGGCTTCACCCCGAGGGAGAACGCGCAATACCTGCTGGCGCTCAAGCAATCGGTGCTCAAATTGCTTTCGGAAGATATCGCTAATACGGCGGAACTCTATGAAGTCAACCTGGCCATCAGCAACATCATCGACAATTTGATGATCATGACCTTCGAATCTTTCATGAAAGGCCGCGAAGATGTCATCAACCGCCAAACCGACGAAATCAACGAAATTTCAACGCCGGTCATCCGCGTATGGGACGGCGTCGTAGCATTGCCCATCATCGGGACACTGGACAGCGCTCGGACCCAAACGGTCATGGAAAACCTGCTCCAGCAAATCGTGGATACGGGAAGCTCGATTGCGATCCTCGACATATCCGGGGTACCGGCGGTGGATTCGCTCGTGGCACAACACCTTATCAAGACCGTCAGTGCCACCAGGCTCATGGGTGCCGAATGCATCATCAGCGGCATCAGGCCCGAAATCGCGCAAACGGTTGTCCACCTGGGCATCGACCTGACCGGCATCCTCACCAAGGCAACTTTGGCAAGCGCTCTCAGAACCGCATTCACGATGTTGCAACTGGAAGTGAACAAGAAAAAAGTCGCCGTTTAATTTGAGCTGTAATGGATAGAATTCCAATTCTGAAGATGGCCGATTTCCTTCTGGTGACCATCCAGGTGGACCTGTACGACCAGTTGGCCGAAAATCTTGAAACCGACCTGATCAACGCCATAAAAAAATTCAATTCCAAAGGTGTCCTGATCGATATCTCGGCCGTGTCCATCATTGATTCCTTCATGGGGCGCATCATCGGGAACATTGCCACGATGTCAAAAATCATGGACGCACAGACCGTTGTGGTGGGCATGCAGCCCGCCGTGGCGATCACGCTGGTCGAACTCGGCCTGCCGCTCAATGGTGTAATCAGCGCCCTCAACGTAGAAAAGGGAATGGAACTGCTCCGCGCTTCAATGTATAATGGCGAAAATTGGGAGCAAGATGACGATAACAGCGACGAATAAAGAAGAAATTGCCGTTGTCAAGGAACAGGACGTTGTCCCTATGCGCAACCGCGTCAAGGAATATGCCGTCCGCGTCCAGATGAGCATCCTCAACCAGACCAAGCTGATCACGGCCGCCAGCGAACTTGTCCGCAACCTGCTCAAATACGGCGGTGGTGGAAAGGTAATCATTGAGCTCGTATCCAACGGGCGTGACAACGGCGTGAGGCTGACCTTTGAAGATAAAGGGCCCGGCATTCCCGATGTGGCCCTGGCCATGAAGGACGGCTTTAGCACGGGCAGGAGCCTCGGCCTCGGGCTTCCGGGCACGAAACGGCTGGTAAACGAATTCGAAATACGGTCGATTGTGGGTAAAGGTACCACGGTGGTCATCACAAAGTGGAAGAATGGATAAGGTCTTCAGCAGTTTTGTCATCGGAGACCGGTCCATGCTTTCCTTTATCAAGCGCGAGCTGCACAACCTGGTCATTGAAATTGGCTTCTCGCCTCATCGGGCCGCCGAAACCGATATCGTCATTGCCGAACTGACTTCCAATTTGATCAAATTTGCGGGTTCGGGCGAACTGCTCTATCGGCGGATTGACGCCGACGACGTGCCGGGAATAGAGCTTTATTGCCTCGACAATGGACCGGGAATCGACAATGTTGCCAAAACGCTCAATGACGGTTTTTCAACTTCCAACACGCTCGGTCAGGGACTTGGCGCGGTCAAAAGGCTCAGCGACACTTTCGGGATCTATTCGATAAAAGGCCGGGGCACCGTCCAGCACGTAAAATTATTTGAAAAATCCAGGGAGCCAGCTCCTCGCCACCGGACCGAACCCGATGCGGCCTGCATGATGACCAACTATCCGGGCGAGAAGGTTTGCGGGGACGGTTTCGCCATGAAGCCATCGGCAAAAGGAACCATGTTCATGATGGGCGACGGGCTTGGGCACGGGCCGCACGCACACGAGGCGATAAATTGCGCGGCTCAGGCTTTTCGGTATTCGCGATCCACCGATCCGGGCGAAGTCATCCGCGAGATCCACGCCCAGGTCAAGCGCACCCGCGGGTTGGTCTGTACCATAGCGCACCTGGATAAAAAGGCTGGTCAATGGACGATTTGCGGCGTTGGGAATATTGCCACTAGGATTTACCTTGGCCTGGAGAACAAGACCTACACGCCCTACAATGGAATCATCGGCCACAACATTCCGCGGACCATGCACAACACGCAACACCCTTATTCAAAAGACCAGATGTTGCTGATGCATTCGGACGGCATCCGCACCAAGTGGAAGCTGAGCGATTACCCTTCGCTTTTAAAGGAAAAGCCGGGTCTCATTGCGGCTTCGATTTACAAGGACAACTGGCGGGGTACTGATGACGCCACGATAATGGCGGCGAAATTCAATGATTGATATGCATGAAATCGTTAAAATAAATCTCGACAACGAGATGGACCTGATACTCGCGCACAAAAGGTCCATGAAGATCGCAGAACTTTGCGGGCTGCCCTCGTCGGCGCAAACGCGATTTGCGACCGCGGTGTCGGAAATTGCCCGGTGCTCCATCGCAAAAGGAAAAGAATCCGTCCTGGTAATAGGTGTCCAGGCCGATAAACCATCGTTAAAATACATCCGGATCGTCCTGAACGATACGGTGGACCTGAAGCGGAACAATCCGGAAGCCTATGCCTATGCGGCGCGGCTGTCGGGGAACATCGATTATCAGGTCACGGGAACAGGATCGGTGACTTCGTTGACACACATGATCCCGAATCCGGGATTGATATCGGAAACCAAGATCAAGGGATTCAAGGACTATTTCAAATACGAGCCGCCGCTTTCGCCATATGATGAGATCCGCAAGAAGAACCTGGAACTGATCAGCCTCTCTGAAAAACTGGGCCAGAGCGAGTCCCGCTACCGCAATTTGACCGAATCGCTCCCCGTTGCGATTGCCGTACTGGATCAGCATTTCAGGATCACGTTTGGCAACGAGTCGTTTAGACGCATCTTTCCCCCTCCGATCGAACAATTCGACAAAGGCAACCTCGCCCATCTGGTTTATCAAGACGATATCGACCGGTTGTTTGGCGCTTTTGGACAGATCCGAAACGACCAGACATCCTTTTCGGGGCAGGCACGCCTTATGATGCAGGATGCCGCGATCTGGCATCTGTTTTCGATCGTGCCCAACCGCGTGGACGATTCGATCAGGTCGTGGCTGATCTATTTCGTGGACATCCATGCGCAGAAAGTCGTGGCCGAAACCCTGCGCGACAACACCGAACTCAAAAGCATCCAGAACAGGCTCGAGGCCATGAACCAGGAGCTGCAGTTCAAGAACAGGGAACTCGAGCAATTTGCCTTTGTGGCCAGCCATGACCTCCAGGAGCCCCTTCGCAAGATCAGGATGATGGTTTCGCGCGCCGTAACGGGCCTTGACTCGAATCAGCGGGAAGAACTTTACCTGGACAGGATCAACGGCGCGGCCGAAAGGATGTCCAAACTCATTGACGATGTCCTGAATTATTCGAGGGTGGGCGCGCTTCCCAAGGAGTTTCGGCCGGTGGACCTGCAGAAGGTCATTGAGGAGACAATGTCCGACCTTGATTTTGTCATCGAGGAAGTCGGCGCTACCATTGAAATCGGCGACATGCCGTCCATCTCAGGTAGCGATATGCAACTTCGGCAACTCTTCTATAACATCATCAGCAATTCACTCAAATTCACCAACGGAAAGCCTAAAATCGAGATCACCGCGGTGCACCGGGTCGTCGCCATGACCCTTGACGGCCGGGAACTGAGCGGGGACTTCCACATCGTATCGGTAAAGGACAACGGCATTGGGATCGACCGCCAGTTTTCCCAACGCATCTTCAATATGTTCCAGAGGCTACACCACCGCGAAGACTACGCGGGCAACGGCATTGGGCTTGCACTTTGCCGAAAGATCATAGTGGACCACGGCGGTGCCATCGACTTTGAGAGCACTCCCGGCGTCGGCACAACATTCCACCTTTACTTTCCGGCATAAAAAAAGCCTGACGAATGACGAATGTCGAACGACAAACGGACCAACGTGATGATTTCGGTTCGTTAAGTTTATAGGTTGTAAAGTTGCACCCCGCCCGACACACGTTCGGGAAGACCGCACTCAAACCGACAGCTGATAGCTGACAGCTTTACTGATGACTGACAACTGATAACTGACAACAAAAAAGGCCACCTTCCGGCAGCCTTTTCAAGTATCAAAAGAATCTTACTATTCTTCTTTCTTCTCTTCGGAAGCATCAGCCTCAGGAGCATCCTGTGCAGGAGCTTCTGCTGCAGGAGCCTCGGCAACAGGTGCCTGAGCCTCGGCAACCGGAGCTTCAGGAGTCTCCTCGTTGGCGATCTCTGCAGTCTCGGTTGTGGCAGCGGCAGGAGCAGCGGCAACAGCCTCGGCACCTTTAGCTTTACCACCACGGCGAGAGCGTGATTTCTTGACCTCTTTCTTGCCTCCGTTGTACAGTTCGTTGAAGTCAACGAGTTCGATCATGGCCATATCGGCGTTATCCCCAAGACGGTTACCCATCTTGATGATGCGCGTGTATCCGCCCGGACGGTCGCCCACTTTGGCGGCCACGTCGCGGAACAGGTCGGTTACCGCATATTTGTTGCGCAGGTAAGCGAAAACAACACGACGGTTGTGGGTAGTATCCTCTTTTGACTTGGTGATGAGCGGCTCAACAAACTGCTTAAGGGCTTTCGCCTTCGCAGTCGTGGTGTTGATGCGCTTGTGCTCGATAAGCGAACAAGCCATGTTGGCGAGCATGGACTTCCTGTGGGAAGACTGCCTGCTCAGGTGATTTATTTTCTTTCCGTGTCTCATTACTGTAATTTTTAACCTGGAAGGTCCAGACTAGTCTTTATCTAATTTATATTTTGAAAGGTCCATTCCGAAAGTCAGGTTCTTCACAGCGACAAGCTCGTCAAGTTCTGTCAAGGACTTTTTGCCAAAGTTGCGGAATTTCATCAGGTCGTTCTTGTTGAACGATACCAGGTCGCCAAGCGTATCGACTTCGGCAGCCTTCAAACAGTTCAGCGCACGTACCGACAGGTCCATGTCAACCAGTTTGGTCTTCAGGAGCTGGCGCATGTGCAGCGATTCCTCGTCGTAAGACTCGGTCTGTGCGATCTCATCGGCCTCAAGGGTGATGCGCTCGTCGCTGAAAAGCATGAAGTGGTGAATCAGCGTCTTGGCGGCTTCGGTAAGCGCGTCTTTTGGCGAAATCGAACCGTCGGTCAGGATTTCAAAGACAAGCTTCTCGTAGTCGGTCTTCTGCTCCACGCGGAAGTTTTCGATCGTGTATTTCACGTTCTTTACAGGCGTGAAGATCGAATCGGTAAAGATCGTGCCGATGGCGGCGTTCTGCTTCTTGTTCTCCTCGGCCGGAACGTATCCGCGGCCTTTTTCGATCGTAAGCTCGAAATTGAGGCTCACCTTGCTGTCAAGGTTGCAGATCACCAGGTCCGGGTTGAGCACCTGGAAACCTGAGATGAACTTCTGGAAATCGCCTGCCGTCAGCTGGTCCTTGCCCGATACTGAAATGGTAACCGTCTCATTGTCGACATCCTCAATCTGGCGCTTGAAACGTACCTGCTTAAGGTTCAGGATGATTTCGGTTACATCTTCAACAACTCCTGGGATGGTAGAGAACTCATGATCCACACCTTCGATGCGGACAGAGGTGATCGCATATCCTTCCAAAGCGGAAAGCAGGACTCTCCTGAGTGCATTACCGACCGTCAATCCGTAACCGGGTTCCAAAGGCCTGAATTCAAACTTGCCTTCGAAATCGGTTGAATCGATCATGATCACCTTATCGGGTTTCTGAAAATTAAATATTGCCATAGTTCGACTAATGTCTTGATTATTTGTTGTACAATTCGACGATAAGCTGCTCCTTGATGTTCTCAGGGATCTGCAGCCTTGCAGGAACCGATACGAATGTTCCCTCCTTGGTGTCGTTGTTCCAGGTAATCCACTCATAAACGTGAGCGGAGTTGGAAAGTGAACGCTCGATAGCCTCGAGTGATTTTGATTTCTCGCGAACCGCAACTTTGTCGCCGGGCTTCAGGTGGTAAGAAGGGATGTTCACGACTTCCCCGTTCACCGTGACGTGGCGGTGCGAAACGATCTGGCGGGCAGCGCGGCGCGAAGGGGCAATGCCCATGCGGAATACCACGTTGTCAAGCCTTGACTCGCAAAGTTGCAAAAGGATTTCACCGGTAACGCCTTTTGAAGCCGCAGCTTTCTCAAACAGCCCGCGGAATTGCTTCTCGAGGATACCGTATGAATACTTCGCTTTCTGCTTCTCCATCAACTGGATTGCATATTCAGATTTCTTACCGCGCTTGCGAGACTGCCCGTGCTGTCCCGGCGGGTAACTCCTTTTTTCGAAAGACTTGTCGTCTCCGAAGATCGCCTCGCCGAATTTACGGGCGATCCTAGTTTTTGGACCAGTATATCTTGCCATTACTAAAATTAATTGGAACAGGGATTATGAATTCAGGTCAAATCCTCCGATAATCCGATTCTGTCCCGGGTTATACTTACTTGTTGTGGGTTGAAAAGTTAAAAGGTTAGAAAGTTGTCAAGTTCAGTTCCATACATGTTAGAAAGAAACCTGCAAACATTTCAACTTTATAACTTTACAACTAAAATTATACTCTTCTCCTCTTTGGAGGACGGCAGCCGTTGTGCGGCATTGGGGTCACGTCGATGATCTCGGTCACCTCGATGCCTCCGTTGTGCAGGGAACGGATGGCAGACTCGCGTCCATTGCCCGGTCCTTTCACGTATACCTTCACTTTCTTCAGTCCAGCCTCGAGTGCCACTTTACCGGCATCCTCGGCGGCCATCTGGGCAGCATATGGCGTGTTCTTCTTTGAACCGCGGAAGCCCATTTTACCTGCTGAAGACCATGACACCACTTCGCCCTTTTTGTTGGTCAAAGAGATGATGATGTTGTTGAAAGTAGCGTTAATATGCGCTTCGCCCGTTGATTCAACGATTACTTTACGTTTTTTGGTGGTCGCTTTAGCCATATCTACTTATTATTTGGTTGCCTTCTTCTTGTTGGCAACAGTTTTCCTCTTACCTTTTCTTGTCCTCGAGTTGTTCTTGGTCCTCTGGCCGCGGAGCGGAAGGCCTGAACGGTGACGGATTCCCCTGTAACATCCGATGTCCATGAGACGCTTGATGTTAAGGGAAGTCTCTGAGCGAAGTTCACCCTCGATCTTGTAGTATGAAACGGCGTCACGGATCGCTCCGATCTGGTCGTCATTCCAGTCCTGGACCTTGATGTCCTCGCTTACGCCTGCTTTAGACAGGATTTCGCTTGCACGGCTCTTACCGATCCCGAAGATGTAGGTAAGGGCGATTACGCCTCTTTTGTTTTTTGGGATGTCTACCCCTGCTATTCTTGCCATAACTTATCCTTGTCTTTGTTTAAATCTAGGATTCTTTTTGTTGATTACGTACAACCTGCCCTTGCGGCGCACGATCACGCACTCGGCGCTTCTTTTCTTAACTGATGCT
>SXQR01000224.1 GCA_005792865.1 Flavobacterium sp.
CGGCGATATTTCGGTGATGAGCTTTTATATGCCCTCCGGAACCAATGCGCTGCGGATCCCGCACAAGTTCATGTATATGGACGATTTCCATCGGTACATTGAGAACTTGCGTGCCGAAAGGCCAAACCTTGTACTCTGCGGCGATTACAACATCTGCCATGAGGCCATCGACATCCACGATCCCGTGCGCAACGTGCGTGTTTCCGGCTTCCTGCCAGAGGAAAGGGAGTGGTTCAGCTGTTTCATTTCGGCAGGTTTTGTGGATTCGTTCAGGCATTTCAACAAGGATCCACATCATTATACGTGGTGGAGCAACTTTGCCAATGCGCGCGGAAACAACAAGGGTTGGAGGCTTGATTACGCACTTGTGACCAAACCGCTTGAAAGCCGGCTTGCCGATGCGCGGATATTTCCCGATGCCCGACACTCTGACCACTGCCCGATATTAGTAGAACTTAAACAGGAAAATCCAAAATCATGATAAAAAAATCCATTGCGGCCGTTCTTGCGCTGACCCTGCTGGGCTCATGCGTTTCAAAAAAGGTGTACAACGAACTCGAAAGCAAATATGCGAACCTGAAAAAGGAGAACCGGAGCCTGGCCGACGAGAACAGTGAACTCGCCCAGGCCAAGAACAAACTGGAACTGGACATGGCCACGCTCCAGGCCGAATTGGACAAGGTAAGGGGCGAACGCAATAAATTCGAATCGGATTATGCCGCAACCGACAAAAACCTGAAGACGCTGCAGGCCTCCTATAAGGCACTTGAAGTGCAGAGCGACGAAGCGTTGCAAAACAACATGCGCAAGAACCGCGAACTCCTGGCAGAACTTGAGGAGAAACGCCGCGCGTTATCTGATGAACAGGCGCGGCTGGACAAGCTTCGCAATGAATTGCAGGCGTCCTCGACCCGCCTGGCCGAACTGGAGAACATGATGGCATCCAAGGACGCCGCCATGAAGAAACTCAAGGAAACCCTTTCCAAGGCGCTCAACAGTTTTGAGGGCAAGGGATTGACCGTGCAGCAGAAGAACGGGAAAGTTTATGTGTCGATGGAAAACAAGTTACTTTTCTCATCAGGTAGCTGGGCCGTGGGCAGCGAAGGGCGAAGGGCCGTGGTCGAGGTTGGGAAAGTGTTGGCGAACAATCCGGATATCTCTGTACTGATCGAGGGGCACACCGATGACGACGCTTATGGCGGTTCCGGCCCCATTGCGGACAACTGGGACCTTTCGACAAAACGCGCAACGGCGATTGTCTCTATCCTCAGCGAAAACAAAGGCGTGAAGCGCGAAAACCTGACAGCCGCCGGACGTAGCGAATATGCGCCACTGGCCCCCAACACCTCACCGGACGGCAAGGCCAAGAACCGCAGGATAGAAATCATCCTGACCCCCAAACTGGACGAGATATCCCGAATGCTCAACGAACTGTAAAACAAAAGGCTTCCAATTGGAGGCCTTTTTTATATGCGTTTGCGACATTCACTTGTGGAAGACCTCAAAGGTTTTTAAAACCTTTGAGGTCTCCATTCTCCAAGCAACCGCAATAATTACTGGATCGTCAGGCGGCTGGTGTGCCTTTCGCCCGTGCTGGTTTCGACAGTCACGAGATAGATGCCGCCCGAGAGGCCCGAGGTATCAATGCTGTAATGGTCAGACGATCCAATCCTGCGCTCCATCAGCAACTTGCCCTGCAAATCGCGAACGCTATAGGATGACAGCTGCAATTCGGCCCCGGCTTGGATAAAGGCTTCGGATGTTGCGGGGTTGGGATAGAGGGTAAAGCCATTCCTGACCGATGATGCGACGTCCAGCGAGGTGTCCACCACACGATAGATGTTTCCGTTCGAGGCTCCGGCAAAGAGTTCGCCGGCGGCATTTTCGCCAAAGGTCATGAACGAATTGTTGCCCCCAAAAGTCGAGGACCACGTGATGTTGTTGGATGTGTCGACGAATCCGATCTTGTTTAGGCAATAATCGGCAAAAAAGTACTTACCGAGGAAGTTTGGATAAGTCGAACCATTGTAGACGTACCCACCTGTCACAGAGCAGCCGCCGGTAGCCGAATGCGTGTACTGTGCCACCGGGAAAGTGAATGCGGGCGGATTGGTGCATGCCGAATAGACGCTGTTCCCCTCGTAGCATTTCCAGCCGTAATTAAGGCCGGGCGTCTCCGACTGCACGTGGTTGATCTCTTCCACCTGATTCTGGCCAACATCGGCAATCCAAAGGTCGCCGGTCGCGCGGTCAAACGAAAATTTCCAGGGATTGCGAAGCCCGATCGCATAGATTTCGTCGTTTCCGGGCGCATTGGCAAACGGGTTCGTGGCCGGTATCCCATATGGCGAACCCGAATTTACATCGATCCTCAGCATCTTGCCCAGGTTCTCGTTTATGTTCTGGGCGCGGTTGCCGGGATCGCCCCCGCTGCCGCCATCTCCCGTACCGATGTAGAGATATCCGTCGGGGCCAAAGCGCAAAGTGCCGCCGTTATGGTTGGCATACGGCTGGTCTATGGTCATCAGGATCGTGGCCGAGGCCGGATCTGCAACATTGGGATTGCTGCTCACCTGGTAGCGCGCAATGACGGTATCGCCATCGCCGGCACGGGTATAGTTCACGTAGAAATAACCGTTGGTGGCATAATCGGGATGAAAGGCAAGGCCAAGCAACCCGCGTTCACCTCCGGTTGAAATGATGGAAGTTCCCAGGGTCAGGAAGTTTGTCGGGACCAGTGTCCCGTCGGCATTCAGGATCCGGATCGCGCCGCTTTGCTGGACGACAAAGAGCCTGTCGTCGCCGGCATGTTCGATCGCGGTGGGTGCATTGAGACCCGAAGCGAATGACGTGATCCCGATGGTCTGCGCATGGGTGCCCATATAGGAAATACAGGCAAGGAGTATTAATTTTTTCATTTGAGATTGGTTTGATTGGTAAAAATAAGCCCGCACCGGAAGCATTCCGTTACAGGCTCAACCTTACGAAGTTACAAAATTTACGGCTTAGAAATCAAATTCATCCATCTCGGGGTCGGGCTTGATCACATCTTCCGACTTGACACGGATATGCTTGCGCGCCGGACCAGAGATCATGATGCTCTTGAGCTGGTAAAGCGTGTCGTTCGAAGTGAGCAGGCCGCGCTGGAACATGAGCCTGGTAAGTCGGTCCTGGTGGCGGCGGTAAGGGCTCTTGAGTTCGCCGTCGTCATTGAACTGCCACATGAAGCGCTTGGGGCTTGGGATGATGGAGGCCAGGAAAAGGCATTCGCGCAGGCTGAGTTCCGAGGGGTGTTTCTGGAAATAAAAGTATGATGCCTCGCCGATGCCATAAACGTTCGGGCCCCACTCGATGATGTTGAAATATACCTCGAGCATCCGGTCCTTGCTGACGATCCGATTGTTTTCAAGTACAAAGACCAGCAGGATTTCCTCGAGTTTGCGCGAAAGCGTCTTTTCACGCGTCAGGAACACGTTTTTGACCAATTGCATGCTGATGGTGCTCGCGCCACGGGCAAATTTCTTGGTCTTGATGTTTTTGACGATCGACTGCTTGAACGCCTCGTTGATGAATCCCTTGTGCCGATAGAACGACGGGTCCTCGCTGGTCAAAACCGAATGGCGCAACAGCGGCGTCACGCTCCGCAGCGGCGTGTAATTGGGATTTGACGGCCCCACGACGACCGCGCGCTGCAACCTGCCGTTGTCCACGGCGCGGTAAACAAAGGGCCCGTTGATCATGTCCAGGTCTGCCGCTCCATATTTCACGATGCGAAGGTCGTCCTTATTGAGCGAGCTCTTCAGGACGATGTCGGCGGGGCGGTTCTTGTTGTATTGGAAGGTCAGGTGGAAATCAAAATTGCCGGTGGCCTGCATGCCCTCAAAGTTGGTGAAAAGGCCTTCCGGAAGCGACTCGATGAAATCCTGCGCCGGCATCCTGTCGATCCGCGCCTTGAAAGTATAGATCGTGTCCTTTTTGACGTTGTATTCGGCAAAAGGGTGGAACTTGAGCTTGTTGAGCCGTGCCACCGATGACGAATCCACCCGCATGAAATCCGGTCCGAACACGAGATTGTAATCAAATCGGGCATCCTTGATCACGACGTCGCGCGCGGCGATCTTTTCGTGGTTGACCACCAGGTCACGGATCGAGGCGAATCCCTTGACGCGCAGTTCGTCGCCATCCATGTCGAGTTCCTTGAGGCTGATGCGCACCGAATCAAAACTCGACTTGAGGTTGTACCGCTGGTCAAGGTAAGGCACGCGGATAGGGCCGGGATCGCGGTTGAAGAAACTCACGTCGGCCTCGCGGTCACGGGGATCGGCAAGCCCGCGGATGCGCCAGCGCTGCGCAAATGAACTGGTCTGCACATGGATGGCCGTCTCGAGCTGTTTATCGATGAGCTTAAGGTTGTCAAATTTTACCGACGTCTTCTTGCCATTGTCATCAAGCGTGAGCGAGATATTGGAGAGCCGCATGTCAATGGGGACCAGGTTGAGTGCGCGCGAAAGCATCCTGTATGCCTCGCGGGCGTAGTCTTTCTTTTGTGGTTCGGCCTGTTTCACGGCGAGCGTATCGCCCTTTTTGAGGAAGGCGTCGAAGTTGCGGTTTTTCCCCCGGATGACCAATTGCGCATATCCGTCGGCAACGTCCAGCCTTTGAAGCTGTACCTTGCCGATCAGCAGTTGCATCATGTTGATGTCCGAACTGATCCTGTCCATCCGGAACAGCGTATCGGCACCATTTGGCACAAGTGAAACCCCGCGCATGTCAATGCCCGCGACACCGCGAAAGGAAGCCTCCCGGACGGTGAGTGTGCTGTTATAGTCGGAATCGATTTTGGCCTTTGCCTTGTCCAGGGCTTTTTCCAGGATGAAGTCGCGGAAAACGAACCAGCAGGCACCGATGACAATAACGGCGGTCAGGGCTACCTTTGCCGCGAATATCGCTCTTTTCCTGAAGTTTTTCATGTAGATTCCTTAACGCGCAATTTTCTATAAAAGTACGCAATGCGCGTTAGCCAAACAACTCCCGTGCGACATCTTCTATGCGCGAAACCTCACAAATCTTGATCTTTGGCGATTTGATTGCGGCTTTGCTGTAGCGTGAAACGAATATGGTCCTGAAACCCAGCTTCTCCGCTTCCTGTATGCGCTGTTCGATGCGCGTGACGGGCCTTATCTCGCCGGAAAGACCAACCTCGCCGGCAAAGCAAAAGTCCTTGCCCACGGGAATGTCCTCATTGGAAGACAGGATCGCGGCGACGACGGCAAGGTCGATGGCCGGATCGTCAATGGTGATGCCCCCGGTGATGTTCAGGAAAACGTCTTTGGTGCCCAGCCGGAAACCTGCGCGCTTTTCCAGCACCGCAAGGATCATGTTGAGGCGCTTGGCATTGTAGCCCGTGGTCGATCGCTGGGGCGTGCCGTAAACCGCGGTGCTGACGAGCGCCTGTATTTCAATCATCAGCGGGCGCTGGCCTTCCAGGGTCGCTGAAATAGCCGTTCCCGAAAGGTTCTCCTCACGATGCGAAATAAGGATTTCCGACGGATTTGAAACTTCCCGAAGCCCGCTGCCGAGCATTTCATAAATGCCGAGTTCGGCGGTGGAGCCAAATCGGTTCTTGAGCGAGCGCAGGATCCGGTAAACATGGTTGCGGTCGCCCTCGAACTGCAGCACGGTGTCCACCATGTGCTCGAGGATCTTGGGCCCCGCGATGTTGCCGTCCTTGGTGATGTGGCCGATGAGGATTACCGGAACGTTTGATTCCTTGGCGAACCGGATGAGTTCGGCGGTGCACTCCCTGATTTGGGAAATGCTTCCCGGCGAGGCGTCCAGCAGGTCGGTCTGGAGCGTCTGGATCGAGTCGATGATCACCACCTGGGGATCGACTTCGCGGATGTGCGAGAAGATGTTTTGCGTATTTGTTTCGGTCAGGACAAAACAGTTGTCGCTCTGGTTTTCAATCCGGCCCGCGCGCATCCTGATCTGTTTCTGGCTTTCTTCGCCCGACACATACAGCGTCCGGAAGGGCAATCGCAACGAGATCTGTAGCAAAAGCGTGCTCTTCCCGATGCCCGGCTCTCCGCCCAGCAGGACCATCGAGCCCGGAACGAGCCCACCGCCCAAAACGCGGTTGAGTTCGCCGTCGCGCGTGTCCATGCGGACCTCTCCGCCCGGATCGATGTCATACACCTTCATCGGGCGTGATTTGACACCACTCTCCGAGGAGGCTTTCCAGCCCGGCTTTTCGGTCTTGATGATTTCTTCGGCAATCGTGTTCCACTCGCGGCACGAGTTGCACTGTCCCTGCCATTTTGAATACTGCGCACCGCAGTTCTGGCAAAAGAATGCCGATTTGGTTTTGGCCATTGATTACATTCCTTTGAGGTCGTCGGCCCTGCCCAGCATCATGTCCTTGGTAAGGTCACCGATTTCCTCTTTCTGAAAGGCGTTCTGGTAAGCCTTGATGGCGCGCTTGTTATCGCCCGTCTTCTCATACATCATGGCCATGTGGTAGTCTGACAACATGCTTTTTGGATAATTCTTGCGGGCGAGTTCGCTGAGTTTGTCAAATTCGGCGTAGGCCTTGTTCTTCATGATCACGGCCTCTATGGCCTTGAAGTCGTTGTAGCGGATCTGCATTTTCATGCCGAGGGCTTTTTCCAGAGCCTCGTACTTTGCCGTCAGATAATCCACGTAACCTCCCGTGAGCGGCGCGATCTTCTCGTTGAACTCATTGGTGGAGATGGGCTGGTAGGCCTGGAAGAATTGATACAATGC
>SXQR01000225.1 GCA_005792865.1 Flavobacterium sp.
CCTCTTCGTCGAGATGTCCTGTGGCGTCCTGTCTATAGCGGGCGATGAACGGGATGGTGCAATCGGCGGCGAGGAGTTCGAGTGTTTTGGCGATGCCCGCGGCAGGCGCCTGGATTTTTGACGATATGAATTGGATCTGGTTCATGAAAATGGGTAAAATGCCCTACCCCGGATGGCAGCGTAAATCCTTTGCGCCAGCAAAGATTGGAGCGTACAGCCGGAAAAAGGTCCTAATCCTGCACGATGAAATTCTTGGGGTCGGTGCGCTTGAATTCGGGTTGGATGTTGGTGTGGTTAATGTGGAATTTTTCAAAAAGGAGCAGCTCCACCTTGTGCACGAGATCGTTGAACTCGGTGAGCGTGAGGTCATGCGTGCAGTCCAGGTGCGCCTCCAGGTGGAGTTCCTCGTCATTGAGGTGCCACACGTGGATGTGGTGCAATTTGTTGACACCCGGAATCTTGTGGACCTCGCGGACAATTTGCTTGATGTCTATATGGTCAGGGGTAAAGAGCATGAGCATCTGGGTCGATTTCTTGAGCAGGTCGTAGCCGACATAAACCAGGTACAGCGCGATGAGCAGCGTGAGCAGGCTGTCCACCCAGTACCATTGAAAATATTTCATCAGCAGCCCGCCGACGAGTACGGCGACCGAGGCCATCATGTCGGTCAGCAGGTGCAGGTAGGCCGATCGCATGTTGATGTTCTTGGCCGAATCCTGCTTGAGCAGCAAAACCGAAAGCCCGTTTGCCACGATGCCCAGCACCGAAAGCCAGATGACAAGTCCCGTTGCAATCTGTTGCGGATTGTAAAATCGTTGCACCGCTTCATATATAAGGTAGAACGCGACCAGCACCAGCGTCATCGCATTGATGAAAGCGGCCATGATCTCGGCGCGTTTATAGCCGAATGTCTGGTTGATCGAGGCTTTTTTGCGGGACAGCCGGTTGGCAAAATAACTGAAGAGCAGCGAAAGGACATCACTGAAATTGTGTAGCGCATCGGAAATCAGGGCAAGGCTGCCCGAAACAAGCCCGCCAATGACCTGCGCGACCGTGATCACGACATTGAGCAGGATCGAGATCAGCAGGTTTTTGCCCTTGACCTGGTGTTTATGGATATGGACGCCGGACATTATCTGCAGGCAATCTTGTCCACGCGGGCTGCGTGCCTGCCGCCTTCAAAAGTAGTTTCCAGGAATGCCTGGGCGATGGCTACCGCCTGCGGCACCGAGGTGAACCGCGCCGGGAGGCTCAGGATGTTGGCGTCGTTGTGCTGGCGCGCGAGTTGTGCGATCTCCCTTGTCCAGCAGAGTGCGCCGCGAATGCCCTCGTGTTTGTTGACCGTCATGTTGATGCCGTTGCCGCTGCCGCAGATCACAATGCCAAATTGGGCCTGGCCCGAGGTCACCGCTTGCGCTACCGGATGCCCAAAATCGGGGTAATCCACGCTGGCTTCACTGTCGGTCCCGAAATCCCGGACCTCGTGCCCCAGTTTTTTGAGCGCGTGGACGATGGCTGTTTTGTATTCAGGGCCGGCATGGTCGTTTCCGATGGCGATTTTCATGTCTCAGAAGTTTAAATTTCTATATTTGCCGGCCGCATGCCCGGCTTATGCAAAAGTAAGATTTAATGTCCAAACGCGGACGCCGGAGGCGGCCAAACAAAAACACATTAATCCTTTAATTTTTAAACTTTCAATGAAGAAGATCATTACCCTTTTCCTTGCAATCGCATTTGCGGGTTGCAGCGGCGACGGCGATTCGGGAGGCAACTTCGCGGACACCGAGCTGACCACGATGTCGGCAGCCAACCTTACGCCCTTTACCGCCAACATCACGGCCTCGAGCAGCCGCGATATTGGCAATTACAGCTACGGCTTCATGGTGGGGCAAAACCAAAACCCGTCTCAAAATGACGGAACGAGCCAGTGGTTCTCCGGCAACCAGGTTTCGGAGACTTCCTTTTCGGCACAGATCGACTACATGCTCGAGCCCAACACTACCTATTATGTCCGGGCCGTGATCAGCAATGGCGAGACCATCGTTTACGGGAACCAGGTGCAGTTCACGACGCCAAAGATTGTCAACACGGGGATCGTGCGCAATATCTCGGCGAAACGTTTCCAGGTGATGATCGATGTGATGCCATCGGGCAGCCAGACCGTCGAGGACCGCGGCGTGGTGTATAGCGCATCGCCAAACCCGACCATAGAAAACGAGGATATTTCGGCCGGAACGGGCGGCACCGGCGAGGTTGAAGTGGCCCCGTATGTGGGTTTCCATACCGTGACACCCAACACAAACTATTACCTGAAGGCTTACGTGCGCGTCAACGGCGAGTATTTTTATGGCAACCAGGTCACTTTCCGGACGGCGGGATATCTTGGAGGATCGGGAAGTTTTGTTTTCTTTGACAAGGGAGAGACCACTAATGGTTGGCGCTATCTGGAGGTTTCTCCAAACGAAGTGGCAAACAACAATGTCATCTGGGGTTGCACCGGCTTCATCAATGGCCTTTCCAACGATCTTGGCGCGGGCATGAACAATACCTCGCTCATTACATCGGCATGCAGCGCAAGCAATGGCGCCGCCAAACTGTGCGAAAATGCCGTAATCAACAACCAGGGCGATTGGTTCCTGCCGTCAAAAGACGAAATCGATTACCTGTATGATTTGAAAGTGGCCGGTATTTTTACGATCTCCTCGACCCTGTGGACATCCTCACAGTTTTCCACCACCGAGGCCTTCTCGCTGGGATTCAGCAATGGTTCCTACTACATGCAGGCTAAGAACCAGTACACAGGTGCCAAGGCATGGCCCATCAGGAGGTTCTAAGAATACTTATATTA
>SXQR01000226.1 GCA_005792865.1 Flavobacterium sp.
ATCCTCGTTCATTACCTTGTCGAGCATGGGTGCAATGTCTTCCCAGATGTCGCGCCACACTACCGATGCGGGCTTGCCAAGTGCGCCGGGATGCTTGCCGCCGACAATCGATTTGTAAGGGTCATTGTAGAGCTTGATGAGTTGCGGTCCCCATCCGATCCAGATGGGCTGGCTCGAACTCAGCATGATGCGCACGCAGGTCTTGAGGCTCTGTTCCCAATTTTCGGGAGGGCCCAATGGGGTAGCGGCCCAATCGAATTTGCGGATGCGCTCGCCCATTTCGCCTCCGCCAGAAAGGAATTCCGAATGTGATCTAGGATTGTCGGACATAGGGGCGAAAACTAAAGCGACAATTTACAAAAATCCTCGATTCGATTTCGGCAAATCAGAATTTATCCTTCCAGTCCAGCGATTTGATGGCCGATACGCGGTTTTGCTCATTGACCGTCACGCGAAGTTCCTTGTTCGCGATGGGTTTTGAATATTGCGCCTTGAAACGGTAGATGTTGACCTTCGCCGCCTTGTCGCGCACCGCCTCCACAAAGCGGATATCGCGGAACTCGCCATACTTGAGCCTAAAATTGTGGCAAGTCTTGGTGAGCCGCTCTTCAGTCGTATTGCGGATCACTTCGGGCGTGGCCTCGCTGGAATTGAAAGGCTTGAACTTTGAAGTGTTGCAGGTCATCAGTACGCGCCGCCCCAGTTCATAGGCTTTTTGTTTCTGGTCTTCGTCAATTTTGTCGGCCGCGATCCTGACCACTTTGGGTTCAGGCGGCTTTGGGGCTGCAGTGGACGTGGTGGCTTTCTTTGATTTACAGGCTGCCAGCGCCAGCAAGCACATCAGTATGAGGAGTTTTTTCATTTGCAGTCAAGTTTTAACAACAAGTTGGGGTCGGGACAATTTTGCATGAAAAAAGGCAGGTCCTGTGCCGAGCATACGCCCGGATAATCGCCAGTGCGTCCGTCCATGTCCGCAATCACCTGTAAATGCAGGTGAGGTGCATAATCGCCGTTTTCCTGCCTGGTTCCCAATTGCGAGAATTCAGTCCCGGCGACGATGAGATCGCCCAATTCCAGATCTTCCAGGCTTTCGGCCGACAGGTGCCCGTACAGGGTAAAGAACGTCAAACCGTCAAATTTATGTTGCAGGATGACCGTGGGGCCGTAATTACCGATACCCGCATTGTAATCGAAGCTGTGGACGGTGCCATCGATCGGTGCCAATACCGGTGTCCCCGCGGGCGCCCAGAGATCGAGCCCGATGTGGATGTTGCGGTCAAGGCCAAACAGATCGCTCCGGCGGTACAACGAACGTTTTTCGAGATACCCGCCCGCCAGGAATTTTGCGCCGGAGGCATCCATCAGGTTTTGGATATAGGCATCGGTGATTTCGGCGTCCCGATGCGGGCCATCCGCTGACAGGTCAATTGCGGCGCAGGGCCCCGAAATCGGGAGCACGCGGCACGGCGGAAGCGATTCTAAGAGGTCTTTCAGCATAAAAAAGCCGGCTACTGCCGGCGGTCTTATTTTTTGATATCGACCTCGGCGTTGTCCTTTGAAACATTGACCGTGGTCTTGTTGCTTCCGTCTTTTGAATCGACGCTGACCCCATCGGCATTGACCGAGACTGACGTTCCATCGGTTTCCTCAACGGTCGGCGGCGGCGGTGGTACCTCGCGGACAACGGTATCGGTTACGGTCTCAGTTTCCATGACGGTCGTGTCGACTTCCTTTTCTTCCTTTTTGCACGCGGCCAAAACCAGCAGCGCAGCGCAAACGATCATTGTTTTTTTCATCGGTTATGATTTTTATTGAATCCTAAAGTAAGGAATTTTGCCCATTGCGCAATGCGGGCCAAAAATAAAAAAGGACCCCGTGTGGGATCCTTATTGACCAGCCGGCAGGGGCGGCGGTCAAATTGCCATGTTGACGATGGCGATGATGGTGTTGACGATCACATTGACAACAAGGATGTTGAAGATGGTTTTTGGCTTTTGTGTGGAGAGTACCGCACCATTATGCGCCATGCACAGCGCCACGACGACAAAGAGTTGCGCCATCTGCGCGAAAGACGTTCCGTTCTGGAGGATGTACATGGCCGCGACGGCACCAAGGCAACTCTGGGCAATGACCCCGATGGCGATGTTGGCGTAAAAATTCTCTTCGTAACTCCTTAGTGATTCCTGATATAGTCCCATGAGTGAAAATGCTTTTAGATTATGGTGTAAAATTACAGCCACGATCGCAGGCAACATATGACAAATGTCATGTCCCCAGCATTTTAACTTTTCAATACAGGGCCGGGAATCTTGAAGGCTGTACCTCGCGCATCATCTCATACACTTTCTCGAAAATATCCTCTGCCGATGGCTTTGAGAAATAATCGCCGTCAGTGCCATAGGCGGGCCTGTGTTCCTTTGCCGAAAGGGTCTGTGGCTTGGAATCCAGGAACCTGTACGCATCCTGTCCCTCGATGACCTGTTGCAGGATAAAGGCCGATGCGCCTCCGGGTACATCCTCGTCGATCACCAGCAGCCTGCCCGTTTTTTGGACGCTTTTAGCGATGTCATGCGAAGTGTCAAAGGGAAGCAATGACTGGATGTCGATGATCTCGCAGTCGATTCCTGCAGCAGCCAGTTCGTCTGCGGCCTGCTGCACCAGCCTGAGTGTCGATCCATAGGAGACAAGCGTGATGTCTTTTCCCTCGCGCAAGGTTTCAACGACTCCCACGGGCGTTTTGAATTCCCCGATGTTGGAAGGCATCTTTTCCTTGAGCCTGTAGCCGTTGAGGCATTCGATCACCAGTGCGGGTTCGTCGCATTCCATCAGGGTGTTGTAGAATCCGGCAGCTTTGGTCATGTTGCGCGGAACAAGCACATGGATTCCGCGGATGGCGCCCAGGATCATTCCCATCGGCGAACCTGAATGCCAAATCCCCTCGAGCCGGTGGCCGCGCGTGCGGATGATGACCGGCGCTTTCTGCCTGCCCCGGGTGCGGTACTGCAAGGTCGCGAGGTCGTCGCTCATGATCTGGATCGCATACAGCAGGTAATCGAGGTACTGGATCTCGGCGATGGGGCGCAGTCCGCGCATCGCCATCCCGATTCCCTGGCCCAGGATCGTCGCTTCGCGGATTCCCGCATCGGCAACGCGCATCTCGCCGTATTTTTCCTGTAGCCCTTCAAGCCCCTGGTTCACGTCGCCAATGTTGCCCGCATCCTCACCAAAGACAAGCGCTTCGGGATGACGGGAGAACAGGGCGTCAAAATTGTCGCGGATGATCACGCGCCCGTCCACATCCTGCGCGTCATTGGCGTAGGCTGGCTCGACCGCTTTTACCGAAAATATGTTCTGCGCCGATTCAGAATAAAGGTTCGCGCTGAATGACGGCTGGATTTTGTCTTTGTACGTGGTGATCCACCCCGCGAGCGCGCTCCGGCCTTTCTCGGCGGCAATCATGCGCAGGACGCGCCGCGCGGTGACCAAAAGGTCCTTGCGGATGGGCTCCTTTATTTCCCTGATTTCGGTTGCATATTTTTGGATGAAAACGCGGTTGGGGCTGTCGGACGCAATTTCGTCAAGCAAGGCCGCGAGCTGGTCGCGCTCTTCGCGGATGGGGCTGGTGAAAGCCTCCCAAGCCGCTCTGCGTCCCTCGTTGACCTCTTTCTTGGCATCGGCCTCGATCTGGTCCAACACTTCGGCGGTGGCCAGGCCAAAACTCGTCATCCATTCGCGCATCTGCCTGACGCAGTCAAAACGCGTTTCCCAATCAAGCCTTTCGGCATTTTTGTAGCGCTCATGCGAACCTGAAGTCGAGTGGCCCTGCGGCTGCGTGACTTCGGTGACATGGATAAGCACGGGAACATGCTGCCCGCGCGCGATTTTCGAGGCCTTTTCATAGACGGCCACGAGTTCGGCGTAATCCCAGCCTTTGGCGCGCAGGATCTCATATCCCCTGGTGTTCTGGGGCAGGGTGTCGGGACCCGCTTCCTCGCGCTGAAAGCCTTTCAATATTTCGGATATGTTTTCCTTTGTGGTCTGGTATTTTGCATGTACCGATATGCCGTACTCGTCGTCCCAGACGCTCATCACCATCGGAACCTGCAGTACGCCCGCAGCGTTTATCGTTTCAAAGAAAAGCCCTTCGCTGGTGCTCGCATTGCCAATCGTGCCCCAGGCGACCTCGTTTCCATAGATCGAAAAATGGGTCGCGTTGCGGATGCCCTGAACGTTCCTGTAGATCTTGGAGGCCTGCGCAAGCCCCAAGAGCCGCGGCATCTGGCCTGCGGTCGGGGAGATGTCGGCACTGGAATTTTTCTGCATCGTCAGGTTTTTCCAGCTGCCATCGGGATTCAATGAATGTGTGGCAAAGTGGCCGCCCATCTGCCTGCCCGCGCTCATGGGATCGTGGTCCAGGTCGGTATGTCCGTAAAGCCCGGCGAAAAATTGCTGCACCGAAAGTTCACCGATGGCCATCATGAAGGTCTGGTCGCGGTAATAGCCGCTGCGGAAATCGCCCTTGCGGAAAGCCTTTGCCATCGCGAGTTGCGGGACTTCCTTTCCGTCGCCGAATATCCCGAATTTGGCCTTTCCCGTCAGGACCTCGCGGCGCCCCAAAAGGCTGCATTCGCGGCTGACGACGGCAATCCGATAATCGGTTAATACTTCTTTCTTGAAATCGTCGAACGAAAGTTCCCGGCTGCTGGTTTCTAACTCTGTAGTCATAAGGAAATGTTGGCGGCTACAAATGTAAGGAAATGGGACGAATGACGAATGACGAATGACGAAGTCGAATGACGAAAGAAGACCTGAGCCCGAAGGGTGAATAGTATGCAGCGTAGCGGAATAAAAGAGGAAAGAGGAAAGAGGAAAGAGGAAAGAGGAACGAGGAAAGACCGCTGGCGCTGCAAGAAAACAGGATCAAGGGAAAAACATGGGGGTATTCCACTCGGCATCGGCGTCAGCCGTGTTATGACTGAATGCTAAAAGCCGATCGCGGACCGCTCAGAACCACTTCCGAGTAAACAACCCTACCAAAATTCTTGGATCCAGGGTCACGATGAAGCGTATTTTCTCGTGGTAGTTGGGTTGTGCGATTTCCCAGCCGTTTGAGGAGTTGACGGGAAAATAGAGCTCGAAATAATCGGTGACCAGGTTTAGCCGGATCCCGCTGTCATATACAAATGCAGGGTCGCTGCCGCGGTTCTTGACCCAGCCCGCATCGCTATAAACTTCGATCCAGTTCCAGATGTTCACCCCGAGGTTGGCGGTTGCCATCCACTGGTTGGCGTAAGGCGTGGCGAGTTTGGACTTGAACCCGCCTTCGGAGACCACGAGTTGCTGGCTAAAGATACCGGTGGTTTCCGAACGGCCGTAATAATTATAATCAAAGAGGTAATCCGTAGGACGGTCAAGCGCGAAACTGAAGTAGTCCGAATCGGTGTCGTTGTAGAGGAAGGTGCCCGCAAAAAGCCGCAGGTCCACCTGGCGGTTGTTGGCAAAGAGCCGCCTGAAACCCGCCTCGGCAATCGCCTTCCCGAATTTACCCGCGGCCTGGAAATCGGCCACGAAGCGCTGGTGCCGGGTCGCCTCGGTTCGCGAATTGATGTACTTGGCATCGAAAACGGTGTAATTTTCTTCGGAATTGTCAATGACGAACTGCGTTTTTTGCCGGTCCACGATGACCTGGCGCAACAAAATGGTTTGGTTCCGGTTATCGCGGAAATCACGCTCGCGAATGCGGAACATCACCATCGGGTTCAGCCTTAAATAGGCAGCATCGGGCGCATAGTGGAAGTAGTTGCCGCTGGCCGAATAGCGCACCATGTACAGCCTGCCCTCGCGGATATTTTGGTTGACCGCGGCCAGGAACGATCCCGTGAACGTTTTCTGGTTTGTCGAATAAACCGGGTTGAAGTCAAAGACGATGGGTTTGTCCAAGATGGTCTTGTTGTGGAACCTGATGCCCGGGGAAAGCCCGTCGTAAAGGTTGTAGGTAAGCGTCGGCACATACAGCACCTGGTTGTAGTAGGGATCCTCCAGGTCCTTGACAGGCCTGAAACGAATGGGCCTGTTGCCGATGGAAAAATCCCTGAGCGAGCGCCAGTTGTTGCGCAAATTGTATTCGGGGACCTCGTTGGCATAGTTGAGCACGATTTTTTCGGCACCCTGCCTGCCAATTTTGAAGATGGAATCCTCCGCCGGGACATCGATCCAATATTTAAAGATTTCCTTGCCTTTCGATATGCCGGAAACCGGGACCGGGAGCTGTGCACCCGTCTTGTTGTACAGCGTGAACGAAATGGTGTCCCGCGTGCGTGAGACCTGGTCAAACTTGAAGTCGATCAGCTTGCGCGAATGGATCACCGTGTCAAAAAACCAGTCGATGTTCTTTCCCGCCCGCATCTTCAGCGTCTTTTGGAAAGCCGGTTCCGATCTTTGCCCCAGCGTCGCATCGGCGTAAAATTCCTTTATCGCGCGCTGCACCGCATCACCGCCAAGATAGTGGTCCAGATAGGTGAGGCTCAGCCCGGCGCGATATTTCCCGGCAATCTGCTCGTTGAACTTGATCAGGGCGTCCTTGGGCTCGCCAATGGGCTGATCGAGGTTTTTGCGGGCCATGAGCATGTAGAAATAGCTGTACTGCTCATTGAAACCCACATTCATGAAATTGTAGCCCTTGAGGATCCTGAGGTTGGAAAGGCTTCCCATCATTTTGGCCTGCGGATGGAATTCATCCATGTAGCGCATCATGGTGTACACCTGCAGGGCATCAAAGATGTAATTGTCCTTTCTTGGATCGAGCTTGAGGCTCTGCGAAAGGAAATTGTGCAGGTAGGTCTTGAGGAACTTTATCTCGTAAACAAAATCGTCCGGGAATGGCCTGATGAACGACGGGAGCTGGTTAAGTCCGTAGAAAGGACTGCGGTCATAATCGGCCTGCGTGACGATGATCTTGTCGTGGGGAAATTCGCCGATATGTTGCCTGACGTATTCCACAACGCGGTCCACGATCATCGCGCGGCTGATGTCGTCCACCCGCGAATCCATCAGGCCGTTCACAACCTCCACCGACTCATTCCGGAAGTGATGGAAATCCGCCGCAGGACCGATGGCCAGGGTGAAGCCGGTGCGGTTGTTTCCGCGGGCACGAATCACCGCGCGATCCTTTAAGGATGCCGAACCTTCGATATCAAGGTCGGTCGCCAGGTCAAAACCGGGCAGAAGGTGCAGTTCCAGCTCGATGTCAAAAGGGGCCAGGGCGCTGTCGTCGAGGTTCTGGTGGCTGTAACGCGCAAAACCGTCCTGCTCCAATCTGGCCGGCAGCAGGAAAACATCCCGCAACAGGAAGCCATTTTTATCGGTGTACCCAAACTTGGTAAACCTGTCCGACGGAATTTTAAGGAAATAGGTCAGGTCCAGCCTGATGCTGTCGCCCGGTGCCAGCGGCTCGCGCAAGGTGATTTCAACAAGGTCGGGTTTGCCGTCCGGCCGCTGCCACTGAAGGAAACGGCTTTCGCTGTCCAGTACCGTCAGGTTTGAGGTGTGGCCCCGCTCGTGGTCGCGCGCCAGGTGGAAAGCGCGGATGAATTCGTCCGAAAACCGCCTTGCCAGCGGCGTGTCCTTGCCCGAAAATGCATTGTTCCAGTCATTGAGCACGATGGATTGCAATGGTTGGGCAGCTGTGTTCACAAAAACGAGTTCCTGCCTAATGCCGAGGTTTTTTTGTTGGTGATCGGCCTCGACAAGCATCCTGACGCGGTGTTGCCCCATCATCGGGAGGCAGGACAGGAGCAGTACCGAAAAAAAGATTTTCTTAAGCATGGGGCCGCGGCAATATAGTGCTAAAGATGCAATGCGGCAAGGGAGGTTGCGCGTAGTGTCCGCTGTCCGCTATCAGCCATCAGCTACCGTAAACCAACAGCCAAATTAAAAATTCGGGCTCAGCGTGTACTTCTTGTAGAAATTGTCCAGCACCTCGACCACCTCGTCCTCGGTATCCACGATCCTGATCAGGTTCAGGTCTTCGGGGCTAACGTTGGCATGGCGCTCCACCAGCACGGTCTTGATCCAGTCCATCAGGCCCGACCAAAACGCGCTGCCCACCAGGATAATGGGGAATTTCGCGATCTTCTTGGTCTGGATGAGCGTAATTGCCTCGAACATTTCGTCCAGGGTCCCGAAACCGCCCGGCATGATCACGAATCCCTGTGAATACTTGACAAACATGACCTTGCGCACAAAAAAGTAATCAAAATTCAGGTTTTTGTCCTTGTCGATGTAGGGGTTGAAATGCTGCTCGAAGGGAAGCTCGATGTTAAGTCCCACCGAAATGCCGCCTCCGGTGTGGGCGCCCTTGTTCCCGGCCTCCATGATGCCCGGGCCTCCGCCGGTGATCACGCCGTAACCCGCCTTCGAGATCTTGTAGGCGATCTTTTCGGTCAGCAGGTAAAACGGGTCCTCGGGCTTGGTCCTCGCCGAACCAAAGATCGACACGCAAGGGCCAATGCGGCTCATGGTCTCGTACCCGTTCACGAACTCGCTCATGATCTTGAAGATCGCCCACGAATCGTTGGTGCGTATCTCGTGCCACGGCTTCTGTTTCAGGCGTTCCTGAATAACCTTATCCTCATCATTGTCAAAATCTTCCAGTCTCATTTTTCTAAATTTTGGATCTGCTTCCGGCGGTCCGCAGTATCATTTGCCCGTCCTTCGGCAAAGGCCTGCTTGGCCCATTTGGACTTTGACCATTCCCTTCGGTTAAAAGCATCGGCCGCAAAAGCGCGCTAAAGTAGTGAATTTTGACAAAATGGCTAAAGTCAAAAGTCAAAAGTCGGGTGAAAAGCAAACCACAGCGATTCATATCATCCAATGCACCGCTTCCTAAAAGACCTTAATCACTTGTGTCTGCAAATAGCTTTCAGGGTAATGATTTTAACGATTCCGGTGCTTTTCCCGTACCACACTTTCCCCCAAATTCCCGACCTTCGGGTGTAGGGGAGGGGCCGGGTGCTTTCCCGATTATTCCTCGCGCGAAATTAATCGTTAATCGAGAGAGGCTTCGAGTTAAAAAAAATAAGTAAAAACTTTCTGCAAGCAAGTATATGATGCGGCTTAGCCTACTGATCATTTGCAAAATCCTAAAAGTTTGCAACGATCTGCTTATCGCAATGCAACTGATAGCTTACGGCTTACGGCTTACGGCTAACCGCTTCTATTCCCTGCGCATATCCATTTCCAACACCTTGCCGTTCGCGTCCACATCCAGGATAAGGATGACCTGTTTCTGCACAAAGTTGAGGCGGTGACGGACCTGCCGGTTTCCGTTTGGCTTTTTCACATAATCCACGAGATCGACGCCCTTAAGTGCTCCGTAACTCCTGAATTCCGCGGTGGCCTTATCGGCATGTTTCTGCATCATGTCCAGGGCCGCGCCGCGATACAGGCCCAGGTGTGGTTTGCCCCCGGCGATATCCTGTACCAGTTTGGTAATCAACGCATCGAGCGTTGGCTCGGTGCTTTTAATGGGGATTGCCCCGGCGATGCTCAGTTCCGGCGCGACAAGTCCAAGGACGCCCATGGACAACCTGTCCGGCGATGCGCCGCGAAGGTTCGTGAATATGATGACGGCAATACCTTTCTCCGGGTAGCGCGTAAAATTTGCGGTAAACCCCTGCCAGCCGCCGCTGTGGGCCACCAATTGACGTCCGTTTTCGCGGCTGACACTCCAGCTCATGCCCCAGGGTTCGGTCGCGCCTTCCTTGGTAATGATGGGGTTCCACATATTTTCAAAACCCTTGGCCGAAAGCAGTTTGGCCTCGCGCAATCCCGCTTCAAACCGGGCCATATCGATGACATTGAGGTACAGCGAACCGGCCGCATCATTGTTGTGGCTGGGCGCCACCCATTCCTGGTTCTTAATCTCGCCCCTGACCAATCTGTATCCGGCAGCGCGGCCCGCCACGATGTCGCTTTCACTGATGATCCGGGAGGAAGTCATCTGCAACGGCCCGAAAATACGCGCCTGAAGAAATTCGCCATAGGTTTTGCCCGAAACCTTTTCAATCAACATGCCCAATATGCCAAAAGCGACATTGCTGTAACCGCGTCGCGTTCCCGGCTCGAATTCCAGTGGAATGCCCGAATAAAGGTCCAGAAGTTCCTTGTGCGTATAATCCTTCCTGAAGTCAAGTCCGTCCGGGTATCCCGTCATGCCCGAGGTATGCTCCAGCATATGCCTCACCGTGATCCGGTCCCATGCAGGCGGAGATTCGGGAATATAAGTCTTAATGGGAGAATCCAGGTCGATCACTCTGTCGTCGGCCAGCATCAGTACCGCGATGACAGTAAAAGCCTTTCCCACCGACCCGGACTGGAACATCGTTTCCGGTGTCACCGGTATTTTGTGTTCCACGTTTGCCACCCCATAACCCTTCGCATAAATCAATTTCCCATCCTTGACCACGCCCAGCGCAACGCCTGGAATTTTTTGGGTCCCGACCGATCGGTTAATATAGGCGTCAATTGCCGATGTAACAGCATCGGGCAGGCGGTCGGCGGAGGGTTGGGCAAATGCCATTGCCGATAGCGTCAGCGAGAGGAATAAGATAGATTTCATTGGCCTAAAGTAGTGAATCGCAATCACATAGTCAAGATGGGAGCACTAAACCCCAAACTGCCGCAGGTGGTGGTCGATGTGCTTATAGACGAAGCGCCCGATCTGGCCCCTTGACATCTTCCCGAAGAATGGGTGCATAATATAGGTCCCGTTCCAGGTGCCGTAATCGGCGATGCGCTGTTTCCAGGCCTCGCGCTCCTGGTCGAAGTCGCCTGTCTTGCCCAACGTCTTCAAATACGGGCTTGTAGGCGAATGTTTGTCGAATGGCGCATCGGCCCTAAGCACCTTGTTAAGGACCATCTTGCCGATGAGCCTCCCGATCATCACGCGTTTGATCACCAACCTTCCCTGCATCATGTCCTCGCTTTGCACCCCG
The DNA here is from genome assembly GCA_005792865.1 of Flavobacterium sp. Classification (GTDB taxonomy): domain Bacteria; phylum Bacteroidota; class Bacteroidia; order Flavobacteriales; family Flavobacteriaceae; genus Flavobacterium. The sequence continues at coordinate 10,995 of SXQR01000226.1, forward strand.
TGCGCCAACATCTCGTAGGCATTCATTTTTCCCCAATTGGACTGGTGGTCCTGAGTCAGGGTATCGATCCGCGACAAAAAAGCTTCGCGTACCGAGGGTTCAAATATGGTTTTCATCTGATGGATTTGCGGCTAAAATAGCCATTTACGCACTATCTGGCCGCCAGTTCCTTTTTGAGGAATTCCGCGGTATAGCTGTTTTTGGCTTTCGCGACCTGTTCCGGTGTTCCGGTCGCCACGACGGTCCCGCCACCCTTGCCGCCTTCGGGGCCCATGTCGATGATGTGGTCGGCGAGCTTGATCACGTCCATATTGTGCTCGATGATCAGGACCGAATTGCCCTTGCCCACGAGCTTGTTGATCACCTCCATCAACACCCGGATGTCCTCAAAATGCAGCCCGGTCGTGGGCTCGTCCAAAATGTAGAAGGTGTTTCCGGTGTCTTTCTTGGAGAGTTCGGTCGCGAGCTTGATGCGTTGCGCTTCACCGCCTGACAACGTCGTCGATTGCTGGCCGAGCGTGATATAGCCAAGCCCAACGTCCTGGATCGTCTTGATCTTGCGGTAAATCTTGGGAATGTTCTCAAAGAAAGGAACAGCCTCGTCAACGGTCATGTTCAGGATGTCCGAGATGTTCTTGCCCTTGTACCGGATTTCCAGCGTCTCCCGGTTGAACCGCTTACCCTGGCAAGTCTCGCATTCCACGTAAACATCGGGCAGGAAATTCATCTCGATGGTACGCACACCGCTGCCTTCACAGGTCTCGCACCTTCCGCCCTTGACATTGAAGCTGAAACGACCGGCCTTGTACCCGCGGATCATGCTCTCGGTGGTCATCGTAAAGAGGTTTCGGATTTCGGTCCAGACCTCGGTATAGGTGGCGGGATTGGAGCGGGGCGTGCGGCCTATCGGGCTTTGATCGACGTTAATCACCTTGTCAAAAAACTCTAACCCGGTGATTAAGGCATAAGGCGCGGGCTCCGCGCTGCTGCCATACAAATGATGCGC
>SXQR01000227.1 GCA_005792865.1 Flavobacterium sp.
GCCAGCTCATGGAAACCGAACAGCTTTATTTTGACCAGAAGAACGAGTGGTTCTTTACCGAAAAACCTTTTAAATTCACCGACCCCAAAGGAATATCGCGCGGACAGGGCATTGATTTCAGCAAAGATTTCAAGATCGTGAACTCACAGCGGATCAGCGGGGAAATTGACCAATCTGAATCATGAATTATTTAAAGTACACTTCTTTTGTCTATCTCCTGGCCGCGGCCTTCTTCCTTTATGATGCGTACGCACGCCACAGTGAGGGCAAATCTTTTTGGCTGAGCCTTTCACTGGCGGCGCTCTCGGTATTCATGTTTTTCTTCCGCAGGCATTTTGCCAAAAAAATCGAGGAGCGCAAGCGCCAGGACGGCCCAAAATAGCGCAACTTTCAAATTTAAATTACGCGGGTGCAATTATTTGGCAGATAATTGTATTTTCGCAGACTGAATTCAAAATTTACCTAAACAGAAATGGCAGTTTTATCCAAAATCAGACAGCGTTCGCTACTCCTTATCCTTGTCATCGGTTTTTGTTTGTTCGCGTTCATCATTGGCGATATCTTCCAAAGCGGGGGATTCAACCAGATGTCCCGTGAGGTGGGCAGCATCAACGGCAAGGACATAGCCTATGAAGATTTCAACGTAAAAGTTGTCAACATGGGCAAGAACCAGCAGGGCATGTCGGCAACAATGGCCGCCGATCGCGTTTGGGAACAGGAAATTGCGATTGCGCTTCTTTCGGACCAGTTCGAGAAGCTGGGCATCCGCGTTGGCGAGAACCACATCCTTGAGACGTTCAAGGCCGATCCAAACATTGGCCAGAATCCCATGTTCAAGGACGCCGCAGGCAACTTCGACATCAACAAATTCAAGGAGTTTTTCAAAAGCAACCCCGAGCAGGTCCAGTTCCTGAAGGACCGCGAGAAGGATGCGGCGCTCAATGCGAGCTACATGATCTACAATTCCATGGTCAAGGGTGGCATTTTTACCACCGACCTCGAGGGCAAGATCAAATACCAGATGGAAGCCGACAAGGTGTCCTTTGACTATGTGGCGGTCCCTTTCTCTTCGGTCAAGGACAGCGATGTCAAGGTAACCGACGAGGAAATCGTTGAGTACATGCGCAAGAACGAAAAGCGTTACAAGGCAGATGAGACGCGCGAGATCGAGTACGTCATCGTGGAGGACAAGCCTTCTGCCGAAGATGAAGCCGAAGTGAAGAATGCCGTGAACGCACTCCTGGCGGGCCGCGTTGTTTACAACTCGGAGACCGGCAAGAACGATACGCTTCCCGGATTCCGCGAGGCCACCAACATCGCCGATTTCGTAAACGAGAATTCCGACGTACCGTACGATTCGACTTACGTTGCCAAAAAAGACCTTCCGGCAGAGCACGCCGAGAAAATATTTGAATTGCCGGCCGGTTCCATTTATGGGCCATACATGCGCGGCGATTATTACTGCATTTCAAAAATTATGGGCCGCAAGGCGGGGGCCAATGCCAAGGCAAGCCACATCCTGATTTCCTGGGAAGGCACACAGGTTCCAAACAAGCGCGAGAAGCGCACCAAGGAAGAGGCCAAGGCCAAGGCCGAATCATTGCTTGCACAGGCCAAGGCCAATCCGGGCAGTTTCATGATGCTGGCGCTGACAAGCTCGGACGATTCATCCGCCCAGCAGGGTGGTGACCTGGGGTATTTCCAGCCCGGCCAGATGGTTAAAAATTTCAATGATTACGTTTTCAACAACCCGGTTGGTTCGATCGGATTGGTTGAAACCGAATTTGGATATCATGTCATCAACGTGACCGATAAGCAGGATGCCGTGCGCCTGGCGACCATCGCCCAGCGCATCGAGCCTTCGGAGGCGACTGCCGATCAGATGTACACCAAAGCCGTCAAATTTGAGATGGACGCACAGGAAAATGATTTTGCGGCGACCGCAAAGGCAGCGGGTCTCACCGTAAACCCTGTCGTGAAGGTCAAGGAGATGGACGAGAACGTGGGCAGCATTGCCGGACAGCGCCAGATCGTGCGATGGGCCTATGAAAAAGGCACTAACGTGGGCGATGTGAAGCGCTTTGAGGTCTCGAATGTGGGGAACGTGATCGTGACACTCAAAAAGATCAACGAAGAAGGCCTGACAGCGGTGGACGAGGCACGTGTTTCAATCGAACCGATCCTCAAGAACCGCAAGAAAGCCGAATTGATCAAGGCCAAGATGAAAGGCGGGTCGCTTGATGCGATAGCCAAGGCCAATGGCGTATCGGTCATGCAGGCTGCAGACCTTACCGTTGAGAACAGCGTGTTGCCGAACCTTGGTGCCGAACCGAAGGTAGTGGGCGCTGCGATCGCGATCGGTGCTAATAAAATGTCAGGTGCCATTGAAGGCAATTCGGGAGTTTACGTGGTGCAGACCAAAGCGGTCAGCAAGGCGCCGGCCCTTAAGGACCACGCGCCGTATGTGAACAAGATCAAGCAAATGAAGGCGGGAGATTCAGGCCGCGTGATTCCTGCGCTGAAAGCCAACGCCGAGATCGAGGACAACCGCTCGATGTTCAACTACTAGAAAATCATAATCTTAATAAAAAAGGAGGCAAGATCAATTTTGCCTCCTTTTTTATTTCCAGCTCATTCGAATGGTGATGCAGGCCGGATCACAAAACCATTTCAGTATAGGGAATCACGGTCAGGAAGCCCTTTTGTGCAAAATATTCGGTAGGATTTTCCCGCGACATCGCGAGGATGAAATCGCCGCCCCAGCCGCCCAGGCTCTTGGTCACGCCGTCAAAATCGGGAAAAAACGCTTCGCCCACGGTCTGCATTTCCAAAATGGAGGACAGCAGCGATTCATGGCTCTGCAAGGCACGTGCGAAAACGCCGGGATTATCCGTTGTCAGGATGGTGCTGGTCAATTGATCGGCTTGGGCGATCGCCTCTTGCAACCCCTGCGGGCTGTTGTTGTGGTAGGCAGCGATGGCCGCCTTGCTGCTTTGCTTGCGGTTCAGATAAACAAAATACAAATGTTGCGCGAACGGCGGGTTAAAAGCAACCGGCGTCACGTGGGGACGGCCGTCTTTCAGTTTGTATAGTACGGGCGAGGGATGCTGTGCACAGGCGATATCATAGCCGCTGCCGCCAAAACTGTTGTGTAGTAGGACAAATGCATCAACCGATTGCCATGCAGCGATGTTGTTGATCAGGGTCGAGGAGGTGCCAAGCCCCCAGAATCTCGGGAATGTGAGCGAGGTGGAGATTTTATAGCCGTTTGAATCGAGCATTGCGGGATTGAGCCTGTACGCCTCGTGCAGGATGTTGATGAGCGTGCCGCGGATGGAATGTTCGGGTTTTGGGGAAAGAACCTCGTCAAACCGAATCACATCCTCAAACCATAAAGTCCCGTCGTGGTCGTGGCTTTTCCACTGGAATGCGCGGCCTGAGCCTTGTGCAACCACCATGTCCTGGCCAAACTTCGTGGGCACTGCCAACGCAGATGCGCCGTCCAGCACAAGGTATTCGCCCGTAATCAAGAGTTTGCCGTTGCTGTAGAATCGTTGTTCCATGATGATTTTTACCGGATGGCCCTAGCCCTGATCGCAGCGGCATCCTTTGGGCTAAAAACCTCAAAGGTTTTTAAAACCTTTGAGGTTTTCCAAAGATACAGCGGAGAGCAGGAATCGGCTCCTAACGCCGCAGGCTTTCTATATAATCCACCACCGCCGCATGCGAAACGGGCCTCGAGGTAAAATGCTCGCGGATTGCGTGGCGCTCGTCCTTGGTGGCGTCGAACTGGTTGATGATATTGTTGAGGTGCATCTTCATGTGGCCCTCCTGGATTCCGGTAGTGGTAAGCGATCGCAACGCGGCAAAATTCTGGGCGAGCCCGGCAACCGCGACGATCTGCATCAATTGCTGCGCCGATGGCTTCTCCAGCATCTCGTGCGCGAGTTTGACCAACGGGTGGAGCGAGGTCAGCCCACCAACGGTGCCCAATGCCAGCGGCAGGTCTATCCAAAACCGAAAGATGCCGTCGCGAACCTCTGCATGCGAGAGGCTGCCATAAACGCCATTGCGTGAAGCGTAGGCGTGTGCCGCGGCCTCAACCGCCCTGAAGTCGTTGCCGGTAGCGATCACCACGGCGTCCACTCCGTTCATGATGCCCTTGTTGTGGGTGACGGCGCGATAGGGTTCAGATTCGGCAATTTGGACCGCGCGGACAAAGCGGCGTGCAAAATCCTCGGGGTCATGGATGTGTTTTTCGGCGAGTTCGGCCACGGGACAGGAAACCTCGGCACGCACGATGCAGTTGGTAACGTAGTTGGAGAGTATGCTCATGACAACTTCCAGTTCGCCGTCAAGTTCCGAACAATCGGCAGCCTCACGGCCTACCGTTTTGGCGATCTGCTCAAGTACCGTATTAATAAAATTCGCACCCATCGAGTCCCGGGTTTCAAACGTCGCGTGGATCTGGTAATAATGCTCGAGCGCGTCCGTGCGGTCCCGCAGCTCGATGGATGTAATGCCGCCGCCGCGTGCCCGCATGTTTTTTGTGATTGGCTCGGTATCGGCAAGCAGGGTGGGCCTGATCCTGTCAAAGAACTTTTCGATGGATGCCGCAGATCCGTAATAATTGAGGTGGACCTGGCCGATTTTTTCGGTTCCGACGACCTCTGCCCTGAAGCCGCCGCGCGTGGCCCAGAACTTTGCCGATTTGGCCGCGGCCGCCACGACCGAACTTTCCTCGACCGCCATCGGGATCGTGTAATAATTGCCGTTGATCAGGAAATTGGGCGCGACGCCAAGCGGGAGGTAAAAGTTGGTGATGGTGTTCTCGATGAATTCGTCGTGGAGCTGCTGAAGTTTGGGATTTGAATTCCAGTAGCTGCGGATCAATGCCGACGCCTGTTGTGGATCCTTGAAGTACGTGCGCGAAATCCAGTCAATTTTTTCGTCCTTGGTGAGCTTTGAAAAGCCCGAAACCGAATGGCTCATCGAATTTTTTTGGCAAAGATAAGTTTTTATCCACAGGCGCGTTAATTAACACGGCGGAGCCATTTTCGCTGTGTATTTTAGTGCCGATGAATGATGAGAGAGCGTATTTGAAGGGACGCGGCGCCCAAGTAAACGTACCCAACCGTTTCCTGTTGGAACGCACCGAAATGACCGACGACTTCCTCAATTATTGCGAGGCCGAAGGCGAAGCGCCCGACTCAAACCGGACGCAATTCCTCGAGGTTTTTCCCAAATCCATCGTCAACAAGGTGGACAGCCCGGACCTGCGGCTGGAATATTCCATGAACCCTTACCAAGGCTGCGAGCATGGCTGCATCTACTGTTTTGCACGCAATTCCCACGAGTACTGGGGATACAGCGCGGGACTTGATTTTGAGCGCAAGATCATGGTCAAGAAAAATGCGGCCGTGCTGCTTGAGGAAAAGCTTTTGAGCAGGAATTGGGAGGCGGCACAGATCGTCATGAGCGGCAATACCGATTGCTACCAACCGGCCGAGCGGCAATTCGGGATCACGCGGGAATGCCTGAAGGTCTTCCTAAAATATAAGCATCCCGTTTCCATCATTACGAAGAATGCACTCATCGTCCGCGACATCGATATCTTGTCGGAACTGGCACAGGACAACCTTGTCGCGGTGAGCATCTCCATTACCTCGCTTTCAGAGCGCACACGATTGCTGTTGGAACCGCGCACCGCAACCATCGCCAAGCGGTATGATACGGTGCGGAAACTTTCGGAGGCGGGCATACCCGTAAATGTCATGCTCGCCCCCATCATCCCCGGGATCAACAGCCATGAAGTATTGCCGATGGCCAAGGCGGCTGCCGATGCAGGGGCGAGGTCAATCGGTTATACGGTGGTGCGGCTCAACGGGGCGATTGGGGAAATTTTTTCGGACTGGATCCGCAGGGCCATGCCGGACCGCGCCGAAAAGGTCCTCAACCAAATCAAGGCCTGCCATGGCGGAACACTCAACGACAGCCGATTTGGCGAGAGGATGCGGGGCGACGGGGAATTTTCGGAAATGATCAAAAACCAGGTTGCACTGGCCAGGCGCAAATTCTTCGCCAACCGTGATTTTCCGCCGCTCAACCGGTCGCTTTTTGCCCAGTACAGATCGGGGCAGTTCGATCTCTTCTCCTAGCGTAACAAACCGCGCGAAACGTGCACTAATGCGGGATAACCCAAAAACTATTTAACAGCGAAAAGAGTGGTATTTGCATTTTTTTCACTAAAATTGACAGTTTTTATATCCCGCACAAAAAATGGTAAAGACAAAAATGGCAGCGTTGCTGCTGATGCTGGCCTGCTTCACGATCCAGGCGCAGCAAAAGATTACCGTCGATGAGATTTTCACCGGCGCCTTCCGCACAAAGGGAATGGATGAGCTCCATTCAATGAAGAACACCAACCAGTACACCGTCCTCAATTATGACAGGGCCTCGCGCTCAAGCAGCATCGACC
>SXQR01000228.1 GCA_005792865.1 Flavobacterium sp.
CCCAACGCCCCTATTTGAAAATCCCGTTTTGACTATATTTGCACAACTTAACACAACGCAAATGAAGTACAAGAGAATCCTGCTCAAACTCAGCGGCGAGGCGCTGATGGGAGACCGGCAATACGGAATCGACCCGGCCCGTCTCGCGCAATACGCCGAAGAGATCAGGCAGATTCACGCCAAGGGCGTCCAGGTCGCGATCGTGATTGGCGGGGGCAACATTTTTCGGGGCGTGTCGGGTGCCAGCAATGGCATGGACCGCGTCCAGGGAGATTACATGGGCATGCTCGCCACGGTCATCAATGGAATGGCCCTGCAAGGTGCACTTGAGGATAAAGGAATGCTTACCCGCCTACAGACTGCGCTCAAGATCGAGGCGATCGCCGAGCCGTACATCAAGCGCCGCGCCGTGCGCCACCTTGAAAAAGGCCGCATCGTGATTTTTGGCGCCGGGACCGGAAACCCGTATTTCACTACCGATACCGCGGCTGTTTTGCGTGGGGTTGAAATCGACGCCGACGTCATCCTCAAGGGAACCCGCGTCGATGGCGTTTACACATCCGATCCGGAGAAAAATGCGGACGCCGTAAAATATGACACGATATCCTTTGACGATGTGATCCGCAAGGGCCTCAATGTCATGGATACCACGGCCTTTACGCTAAGCCTTGAGAACAGACTGCCCATCGTCGTGTTTGACATGAACCGCACGGGGAACCTGCTGCGGATCTGCGAGGGCGAAAACGTGGGCACGGTGGTTAGCGTTTAGGAGGTTGGGTTGACTTTTTTGCTCTCTGGAGCTTGGTCCCGCTCTCCGCTCTATCTTTGGAAAGACCTCGAAGGTCTTAAAGACCTTCGAGGTCTCCAAAGGATGCCGCTGCGATCGGGGCTAGGGCATGCAACATAGAAAGTACATTCGGTAATTCGAAAATAAAATGGAAGAAGAAATTGACTTTATCCTGGATTCCACCCAGGAAGCGATGCAAAGTTCAATCGCACACCTTGAAAAGGAATTCCTCAACATCCGCGCCGGCAAGGCTTCTCCTGCCATGATCGGGGGCGTCTTTGTTGACTATTACGGGTCGGCCACGCCCATTTCGCAGGTCGCGAACATCAATGTCCCCGATGCGCGCACCATCACGATCCAACCGTGGGAAAAGAATATGCTGCATCCCATCGAGAAAGCCATCCAGGTGGCAAACCTCGGCTTCAATCCCATGAACAACGGCGACAACATCATCATCAGCGTCCCGCCGCTCACAGAGGAACGCCGCCGCGACCTTGCCAAACAGGCCAAGTCGGAGGCTGAGGATGCCAAGATCGGCATACGCAATTCGCGCAAGGACGCGAACACCGAAATCAAGAAGCTCGAGAAGGCAGGTCTTTCGGAGGACGTCTGCAAAAGTGCCGAGGATGAGGTCCAGAACCTGACCAACAGCTTCATCAAGAAAGTGGACGATTTGCTCGCCGTCAAGGAAGCCGAAATCATGAAGGTCTGATGCCCGACACGCAATAGCATTATCCGTCCCCGGCCGCCGCGGACGGATTTTTTATTTTTACGCCATGAGATACTTTTTCCTTTTGCTGATCCCGTTCTGGATGTGCGCCCAGCACAATCCGGCCAATGCGATCATGGAAAAAGCGATACGGGCACGGCACGCCAACGATCCGCAGCAGGCCATCCAAGGTTTCTCGCTGGACAGTTACTCGCGGTTGATCGTGACGGCAAACCCCGATTCGGTTCCGGCGCGCATCGATACCGTGACAAGGCGAAAATGGTATGGGCGGAAGTTCACCAAAATAGATTCGAGCGGCTACAAGTTCCAACGGCTCGTGGCCACACAACACCTTTTTGAAACCGAAAAGGTCGCCCGCGTGGAATTTGACGGCAGCCACTTCAAGGAAACCGTGACGGGCATGCGGATGTCGGGTTTCCGCGAGCCGATTTACGAAATCCTGGGCTTCAACCTCCAATCTTTTTCGCTTTACCAGGAGCGTTACGAGCTCTTCGGCACGCAATACAACAGCCCGGTTTCAAAGGATGCGCGCCGCGACTATTTCTACAAGCTCATCGATTCGGTCGTGATCCGGGACCGAAAAACCTATGTGGTGGGATTCAAGAACAAGCGCAGCCGCCGCAAGGCCGGATTGCATGGCAGGCTCTGGATCGACGCCGAGACGTACGGTATCGCACGCGCCGACTTTGGGATAAACGGAATGTTGCGCCTTGTTGGCAGGCACGAGTTCAACTACATTCCGCAACGGAAAATCTGGTTTCCCTCGGGGCGCGAATTCACCATCCGCAAAGGCAACAATGACGAAGACATCCGCATCCTCGGCGGGACGATCAGATTTGACGCCGAAGATTCAGGGATCCGCCGGGAACGCGAATTTTCCGATTTCACTTACCTCCGCGCCACCACCGATTTCACCAACCTCAACTTCCAATCGCCGGTCACCATCCGAAGAAAATATACCTCGATCGAAGTCCGGGACAACGCCGTCGGCCGCACCGATTCCTACTTTGAACCTTACCGCCGCGACACGATAGACCACCGGCAGGCCCAAACCTACCGCGCACTGGACAGCATTGTCACCCGCGAAAGGATCGAGACCAAGCTTCGGTTTGGCAGGAAGATCATTAACGGATACGTGCCCTTCGGGCCCATCGACCTTGACCTGCGCTACCTTTTGAGCTTCAACAATTACGAAGGATTCCGCATCGGTACGGGCGGCGTGACCAATGACAGGCTTTCAGACAAGTTCAGGATTGAGGGCTATACGGCCTACGGGACCAAGGACGGAAAATTCAAGTATAACCTCGGCGCAGCGGTTCGCATCGGCAAATATTCAAACTCGTGGATCGGCGCGTCCTATACCGACGACATCCGCGAGATCGCGAGTACATCCTTCACGGTGGACAAGCGCGTCTTCAAGCTCTACGATCCCCGGCCCATCAACGTCTCGACCTTTTACCACCACATTACCTGGCGCGGGTACATCGAAACACGCCTCATTCCCAAGACCGAAAGCATCTGGCAATTGCAACAGAGCCGAATCGAACCTTTATTTGGCTACATCTTCCATGACGGGAACCAAAGTTACGCCCGCTATGACATGACCCTCGCGCAGGTTTCACTCCAGTGGAACCCGTTCAGCGACTTCATGCAGA
>SXQR01000229.1 GCA_005792865.1 Flavobacterium sp.
AAAAGAAAATCAAGCTCAAGGAAAACCTGATCCATACCACCGAGAAGCAGACCAAGCTTCTCAACAACGACATGTACATCAATCAGGTCCAGATCAATAAGTTAAAAAAGGACCTCGAAGACCTGCGTGCCGATTATGCCGAGATGATCCGCAAGTCCTACAAAAGCCGCAGCGAGCAGAGCCGCGCCATGTTCCTGTTGTCTTCCGAAAATTTCCTCCAGGCCTACAAGCGGGCGCAGTACATGAAGCAGTATGCGAGCTACCGACGTGCGCAGGGCGATGAAATCAAGGGCAAGACGCAGCAGCTCGAGGTTTTCAACCAGAAGCTCGGCGTACAGAAGGCCGAAAAGCAAAAATTGCTTGCCGAAAACCAAAAGGAGAAGCAGGAGCTGGAAAAGGAACGGCAGGAGCAGGAAAAGATCGTTCAGGAAATCCGTCGAAACAAGAAGCAAATTGCCGCGGAGATCGCCAAGAAACAAAAGGAGTCCAGGGCAATTGACCGCCAAATCGACAAATTGATCCGCGACGCGATTGCAGCCGCAAACCGCAAGACCGAAGCCGCGGCCAAGGCCAATCCATCCAAGTCGTCATCAGCGGCAAAGAAGGCGACCACGTCTACCGCGAAGATCGTATTGACGCCGGAGGGGAAGGTGATTTCGGATAACTTCAGGGCCAACCGCGGAAGGCTTCCATGGCCAGTAGAGAAAGGTGTTGTCACGCTTGGCTACGGCGACCAGCCGCACCCGGTCCACAAATCGCTGATTGTCCATAACAGCGGCGTTGAGATCACGACCGAAAACGGTGCAAATGCGCGCGCGGTCTTTGGCGGTGAAGTCACCAGCGTCATTGTGCTCTCGCCGGTCAATAAGGCCGTCATGATCCAGCACGGGGATTTCTTCACGGTGTACCAAAACCTGAGTAGCGTGAGCGTCAGCAAGGGAGACAATGTCCGCATCAACCAAAACATTGGCCGCATCCGGACCAATGGCGATACCGGCAAGACCGTGATCAAGTTCATGATTTCGCAAAACACGACCTACGTCAATCCGCAGTCCTGGCTCGCAGGAATGTAAATTTCCGGAATTTAGACAAAAAGCGCCTTTAATTCGGTTGCTTCGTCCGGTTTCATCTTGCCGGCGAGCACCAGGCTTAACTGTTTGCGGCGAAGCGCTGCATCGAACCGTTGCTTTTCAAGTTCGGTCTCCGGCGTGATTGGCGGCACCTCCACAGGGCGTCCCGTATCGTCCACGGCCACGAAAGTGTAGATGGCTTCGTTTGCCTTTGTCCGGATCCCCGATTCGCGGTCTTCAATCCATACGTCGATAAAAATCTCCATCGAACTCTTGAAGCTTCTTGACACTTTTGCCTCAATGGTAACAACACTGCCCAGCGGAATCGACCGGTTGAACGCGACGTGATTTACCGAGGCCGTAACCGTGATGCGGCGCGAATGGCGGCGGGCTGCGATGCTGGCGGCGCGGTCCATCCGGGCAAGGAGTTCCCCTCCAAAGAGGTTATTGAGCGGATTTGTCTCGCTTGGCAATACGAGGTCGGTAAGGACGGTGAGCGATTCTGACGGCGATTTTGGATGCATGGATTTTTCTTTCAAAGTTAAGGTTCTTCAAAAAAAAATCCCGCACGTACGGGATGTTTTAAAGTTCTTTTATGAGCAACCACGCATCGGGATTGTGCGTTCGTTTGATTTTTGACATCGCGCGGTAGGCATCTTTGTAGGTTGGAAAGCTCCCATAAAGCACAGGGTAAAGCCCGTGTCCGTTAGGTTCCAATTTTCTCGATTTGAATCCGAGTTTGCTCAATTGGCGGTGTGCTTTCGCGGCATTCGACTCCAGCCTGAAGGCGCCTGCAACCACGTGGTAAGGCATCTTCTCGTCCTTGACCGACAGCGTTACCGCAGGTATCGGGTTGTCGATGAAGAATGTGGCCTCCTGTATCTTTTGTTGTACATCCTGTTGCACCTGCTCTTGAACGGCAAGTGCTTCGCGCGCAACATTTTCGTTGTGCATCCGCACTCCAAAAACCCCGGCGGCAGAAAGGCCTACGACAAACACCGCCGCATATTTCCACACGTGGGAAACCTTGCGGGATTCGGGCAGGATGGTAATTGGCGTTTTTTCCTCAAGCGCCTCAACCTGTTTTTTATAAACTTCGCGCTTGACCGCAGGCGAGACAAATGAACTCAGTCCAAACGAATCAGTAAGATAGTTCAGGTTTTCATAAGGGGTAAAAACCATCTTTCCTTCCGGATTAAGGGCAATCTCGCCGACGTTCTTGAGGATGAATTTATCGTTGAGCTGCAGGATGTTGGTCCAGATCGAAACCTCGCTGCGAATGGCTTCCAGGGCGTCTTCAAATGACCGACCTTCTATCCTTGCGACATGCTGGGCGAGCAACCCGTCGTTGTTCCTGAGCATCGCATTGAAGGAAATGAGTTTTTTTGGCGGATAGAACGCATTGGAAGATTCGTCGAGCTGAGCCGGCTGCGATTCCGAAAGAAACGCGCCAAAACCCGGTACGGTGACGCATGGATAGCGGTATAGCAACTCCGAGATGTACTGCTCGATTTTCATATGGGCAAAGTTATTCAATAGGTGATGGCGGCGAAATTTTATCAACAGATTTTTTCAACAATTACCATTAAATTTCTAATTTTCGGTTTCAATATTTTATATGCGCCATACAGAATTATTTTACACCATCGCCTTGCGGATGGTGCCCGGAGTGGGTGACGTTTCCGCAAGAAAGCTCATCGCGGCCTTTGGGTCGGCGACCGATTCGTTTACCGCTTCTGCTAAAGAACTTCAGTCTGCGGGACTTAACCAGGAGCAGGTCTCGGCCATGCGCGCCGTCCCCCTGGATCGCGTCGAACAGGAAATACGGTTCCTGAATGACCATGGCATCGACACCTTTCTGCTGTCCGACGAAAATTACCCGTATAGGCTTCGGCACATTCCCGACGCGCCGATCATCCTGTTTTCAAAGGGAAACATGAATCTTACGGGCCGAAAAGTCCTGAGCATCGTCGGTACGCGGAACCTGACCCTTGCAGGCGCCGCCTTTTGCCGGGAACTCATCGAATCACTTTCGCCATTGGACCCTGTCATTGTGAGCGGGCTTGCATTCGGTGCCGATATCGCCGCACACCAGGCCGCCGTTTCATGTGGGCTTCAAACCATTGGGGTCGTGGCGCATGGGCTGGACCGGATCTATCCGCAGCGCCACACGTCCTTTGCCAGGACAATGGTTGAGATGAGGGGCGGCCTTTTGACCGAATTCACAAGTGGCACCGAACCGATGAAGCAGAATTTCGTCCAGCGCAACCGGATTGTTGCCGGCCTGAGCGAGGCCACCATCGTCATTGAATCGGCCGAAAAGGGAGGTTCGCTGATCACCGCCAATTTTGCCAACGATTATAACCGCGAGGTTTTTGCCGTGCCCGGCCGTCCCGGCGACGCACTTGCGCACGGCTGCAATAATTTGATCAAGTCGCAAAAGGCCCACATGATCACCTGTGCTGCCGACCTGGTTTATCTTTTGGGCTGGGACACGCATCCAAAGCCCGTGCAGAAAAAGCTCTTTGTCGAATTGGGCCAGCTAGAGCAGAAAATTTACGATTATCTGATAGGAAGAGGGCGCGAGATGATTGACGTGATCGCCACTGATTGCGGGCTGCCCGTATTCGAGCTTTCGCCCGCGCTTCTCAATATGGAACTCAAGGGGGTTGTCAGGCCGTTGCCTGGAAAATTATTCGAGGCGATCTAACGATATCCCAATCTGGACCGCACGCGCGACAGAACCTTGTCGGCTGTTTCAGAGGCTTTTGCGGCGCCGGCCAACAGCAGCGCGTCGATTTGCCCGGGATGCGACATGAAATAGTTGTAGCGCGCGCGTTCGGCCTCAAAGCGGGTCACGATAAGTTCAAAAAGTTCCTGCTTGGCGTGCCCGTAACCGAAATCACGGTTCGGGTTTTCGTATTTTTTCCGCATCGAATCCTGTTGCGCCTCGCTCGCCAACAATCGGTAGATCGCGAAGATTTTGCAGGCCTCAGGATTCTTGGGCTCTTCCAGCGGCGTGCTGTCAGTCTCGATGGACATGACCTGCTTGCGAAGTGCCTTGTCGTCAAGGAAAATGTTGATGTAATTGCCGCGCGACTTGCTCATCTTCTGGCCGTCGGTACCCGGAACCAGCATCGTCTCTTTCCCGGTTTTCGGTTCGGGGAGCACGAAGGTCTCACCCATTTGATGGTTAAAACGGGCCGCGACATCGCGCGTGATCTCGATGTGCTGCAGTTGGTCTTTTCCCACGGGAACATAATCGATATCATATAGCAGGATATCGGCGGCCATCAGCATCGGATAGGTGAAGAGGCCCGCATTGACATCCTCCAGCCGGTCGGCCTTGTCCTTGAAAGAATGCGCCAGGGTCAGCCGCTGGAACGGGAAGAAGCAACTCAAATACCACGAAAGCTCTGCGGTCTGCGGCACATCCGACTGCCTGTAGAACACCACCTTGTCGGTATCAAGCCCGCAGGCCAGCCAAACCGCCGCCGTACTTTGCGTGTTGTTGCGCAATGTCTCGGCATTCTTGATCTGCGTCGCCGAATGCAGGTCGGCAATGAACAGGAACGATTCATTTGCGGGATCGGACGACATTTCAATCGCCGGGATGATGGCGCCAAGCAGATTGCCTAAATGCGGCGTGCCGGTGCTCTGGATTCCCGTAAGTATTTTGGGCATGGCTGATGTTTGGCGCAAAGTTAAGCGATTATATGATATTCTTATGCGTACTTTTGGGCGCATGAGGGCGCTTAAAGTTGTTTTTTGGGTACTGTGGCGGATATGGTTTTACGTACTGGTCACGGTGCCGATCATCATCATGTTCCCATTCCTGCTGGTTTCCATTCTGAGGGAAAAATGGTACCCGTATTTCTTTGTCATGGCCAGGATTTGGGCCAAGGTCATCCTGATAGGGATGGGATTCAGGTTCAGCGTCATTGCCGACCAGGTCCCCAAACGCGGACAGAGCTACATGTTCATCGCCAACCACACCTCGATGGCCGACATCATGCTGATGCTGGCCGTGATCCGGAACCCGTTTGTTTTTGTCGGGAAGAAGGAACTCGGCAAGATCCCGCTGTTTGGCTTTTTTTACAAGCGGACGTGCATCATGGTGGACCGCAGCAGTTCCAAAAGCCGGATGGAAGTTTTCAGGCGTGCGCAGATCCGGCTCGAGCAAGGCCTGAGCATTTGCATTTTCCCCGAAGGGGGCGTGCCGGACGACCAATCGATACTTCTCGACGAATTCAAGGACGGCGCCTTCCGCCTGGCAATCGAGCACCAGATTCCCATCGTGCCCTTGACATTCCCCGACAACAAAAAAAGGTTTTCCTATACTTTCCTGAGTGGAAGCCCGGGCCGGATGCGATCCCGGATCCACGAATTCATCGCAACGAAGGGACTTTCGGCCGAGGACAAGAAGGACATCCGCGACACGCGCGAAAAAGCCCGCGAGATCATATTGCAGGGCCTGCGGGAGTTTGGGAAATAAAAAAAGCGCCCTCCGGAAAGAACGCTTTTTCGCTGCCTAAACAGCCTTTTAACCTAACTAAAGCAAAACCAACTTAAAAACGGTAATTCAAGCCTGTGTAGATTCCCAGGAAAAACGGTTTGAAATTCCCTGAATCATTGCTGAATGTATTGAGCTGATATTTCACGATCGGTTCGACCTTGAACTGCAGCGATTTCAAAAAGTCATATTTAATTCCCAATCCCACGTTGGTCGAGAAGTGCATCGGGTTTAAGTTATTTGCCTCACCGATGGTCATGTTGAGCCCCGTACCTTCGATTGAAACATCATTTTGGTTCAGGAAAAGCGTACTAAATCCGCCGATAATCGCCACGCCCAATCTCTTCTGCAGCAACTGGTAAGACATTTCGACGGGAACTTCGATGTAACCGATCCGTTGGTTGAGCATGCCGTCATAACGCCTGTCGCCGCGAGAGGTCGCCATTGCCACAACGCCGGGGTCGCTCTCAACCTGGATCAGCGACCCTTGCAGGTTGCTTCTAACATTTTGCAGTTGCCTTGCATTCGGGGTCTGAAAAAAGAATATGTCGTTAGTGGCGTACTCAAGAGCCAGTGCATTGACACCGGAGCGGACACTCAGCCGCTTATTGAGCGCGTACTGGACACCGGCGCCGTAGGAAACGCTGGTCTTGTAGGACTTGTTGGTCCCTTCAAGCCGCGCGTCAATCGGCGATCCGTTAGAAGCTGAACTAAAATAAATAGGGGCAACATTTGAGGTGATTTGCCACCTATTTAATTTAGCATCAGAGGTAACCTTCTTTTCTTTTTCTTCTTTTTCAATTAGCAATTCTTCCAGCGCATTAGGTTCGGCGGCAGCAACAACCACCGAATCTTTTTTAACCGACGCATCCTGTACGGCAATCGCCTTATCCGGTTCCTGTACCGACAGGATACGTTCGGGACCGGCCTGGGTATCCGGACTGATATTGTTGCGGTCTTTCCCCGATGCCACCTGGGCTTCACCGGCGGGTTGACCGTTTGTATCTACGTTATTGGACGAGCCATTGGTTTGGCCCGATGATAAATTTTGGGCTTTGCCACGTTCCGAGGCGGCAATCACGACGTTTTCCCGTTCATTTTCCGGCGACGCAATTGAGTTGGTTTTGCGCCGGTTTTCCGATTCCTGCCGTTCGGTTACCCGTGCGCGCTCCTTTCCGCTGCTAACTTGTTCCGATTGTGCTACCTTGCTGCCATTCTCCCGCAAAACAGGCGATTGTACGCGATTGCCTCTGCGCTTATTTCCGATTGTCCTGATTTGGGTATCGTCGTTTCCAATTCTTTCCGTATCAGTTCCTTCCGACGCAACCGCGTCCTGGGCGGAATTCAACTTTTGCCCTTCGCGGGGGTCGCTGATCTGAGATCCTGATTTGGGATCGACGCCTGTTTCTGAGCCCGCCACGCCTTCGATCATCGAACCCGGGGCCGGAACTACTGGCGAACCGACTTTGCCAGGCTTCATCTCAACCGGCTCTGTCAATTGAGGCGATGAGACCACGCGGGTTTCCTCGCCCGAACCTGAACGCCATGCCATCCAAACCGCCAGTCCGATCAGCAGCAAGGCCGCCACACCCGAAAGTTTCCACCAAATGGGAATGACCCTGCGTTTCTTCTTTTTGTTCAATTCCTCCTCGATGCGGTCCCACATGTATTCGGGCGGATTGGCCTCGAAATCGCGGAACTTTTCCTGGAAGAGCCTGTCAATATTTTTTTTCTCCATCATTTCGCCGACGATATTTTGTGCGACGCGCTGTAATTATCAATCTTTTCCTTTAAAATCATCCTTGCGCGGGCAAGGTTTGATTTGGATGTGCCGGTTGTGATGCCCAGCATTTCCGCTATGTCCTTGTGCGCATAACCGTCAATCACGTACAGATTGAAGACCAGCCTGTACCGGTCGGGAAGTTCCTGGATGATCTTCATCAGGAAATCCATCGGGATCTGGTCGTCGTCGATTTCAACTTCGGCCTCGTCCGGATAATTCTCGTGGATCAGCTCGAGGAAATTCTGCCCCCGATATTGCTGAAGCACATTGTTGATCATGACCCGCTTGGCCCAACCTTCAAAAGAACCCTTGAAATTGAATTGCCCGATCTTGTTGAAAATGATCAGGAATCCGTCCTGCAAATGGTCCTCAGCCTCCGCATAATTGCGCGAATACTTCAAGCAAACCGCAAACAACTTAGATGAAAATAATCTATATAATTGTTCCTGAGCCCGTGTATCATTGTTCTTGCAATCGTTAATGAGCTTGTCTAAACTCAACGCGGAGATTTTTATGTTACGGCACTATCGCTTCCCTTTCAATGTACGTATCCACACCATTTGCGTCACGGCTGTTCCAGAATCTGAGCAAATACGTTCCCGATGCCGCAGGCGTAAAATTCAATGGGATCTCATAAACTGTTTCGTCCGCCTGGCAATTGTTATCTGTCATTTTCACGAAACGCACCGCGTAATTGCGTGTAAACTGGCTGCCATCCGAAAAAAAGCCGTTGAAAATATGGCAGTCGGTGGGCCGCTGGTAACGAACCATGATCTGCGACGTGCTGTCAACCTTAAACTTGGCCGGCATCGTGACATCTTCAATGGTCGAGGCAAAAAACTCAGTACCCGGATCGTCGCTCACACTGCATGAGGAAAGCGCCAATACCGAAAATGCCAGTAAAAAAATCTTCTTCATCTTCAATTTAATATTTCTGCGCATGGACAAGATACGAATAAGTCGAAAGGGTTGCGTGGGGGCATAAAAAAAGCTGCGTGAAGCAGCTTTTTTTGACAAACGTCAAGCGTCAAATGTCGAATGTCGAACGGAGGTCTTAAGATGCTGGTCGTTAGCCGAACTGCCAAATGAACCTGTCGTTCGTCGTTGGTCATTTACTTCGCTATCGCTCCGTACAGTTCGCCCTTCGGGCTCGGGTGGACATTCGACATCAAAGCGCCTCCTTAATCTTGGCCTTGATCTTTTGTTCGAGTTCGTCGGCAAGTTCGGGATTGTCCTTGATCATGACCTTGACGGCATCGCGACCCTGTCCGATCTTGGTATCGCCATAACTGAACCAGCTTCCCGACTAGATC
>SXQR01000230.1 GCA_005792865.1 Flavobacterium sp.
AGCGCGGCGCCGGCACCGATGCACTCACCGGCCAGACGGGCATTCCCTACCCGGAACTCGCGAAACGCTGGAAGAAGGCCGGGAAGAGCTGGGTCGCAATCGGAGATGTGAACTACGGCGAAGGTTCGAGCCGTGAGCACGCCGCAATGGAGCCGAGGTTCCTTGGAGTAAAGGCGGTTCTGGTGAAATCGTTTGCGCGAATCCACGAGACCAACCTAAAGAAACAGGGGATGCTGGCGCTCACGTTTGCCAACGAAGCCGATTACGACCTGATCCGCGAGGACGATCAGTTCAACTTCCTTGATCTTAAGGAGTTCGCTCCGGGAAGGCCGCTCCAACTTGAGATCGTTCACGCTGATGGAACGCGCGATGTGATCAACGTCAATCACACCTATAATGAAGGCCAGATCGGCTGGTTCAGGGCGGGCTCGGCGCTTAACCTGATTGCCGCCGCAGGCGCCGCATGATTTTAAGTTGAATATGTTTTATAAGAATCCGCTTCGGCGGATTTTTTATTGGTCGAAGATGACGCAATGCGTTTGGATATCGTTACCCAATTCGATGATCCTGTATCCAAAATATGTCGGGTCCGGAATCAATTTATCAACGCCCTTGGCAATCTGGTAGCATGCCGCAGGCGTAATGTACTGGGTGATATTTCCGGATCGCCGGACATCCGCCATGTGGTAATGGCCACAGAAAATGGTGATTTCGGCGTTGGATTCGTTTATCATCCGGTGGATCGCTTCCCGTCCTCCCAAAGGATAGTGTGTATCGACATAGCCCGTTACCGGCAGTACGGGATGGTGGATAAAAATGGCGATCGGCACGTTTTCGTCCAGGGTTTTGGCGAGCAGGTTCAATTGCCTGGAATCAAGGCTCCCGGTAGATGAGTCAAGGAAAAGGCATTTCCTTCCCCCAATGGTCTCGGTAAAGGACTGCGTACTGTTGCCGCGGACAAATTGCGGCATGCTTTCCCGCACGGCGCCATAACGGTCGTGGTTGCCCAGCACCATGCGGACCCCGGGGAAACTTTTCAGGGATTGCGCGAAATAGGCGTGTGCCGATGCGGCCCCGATATCGCCACCAAAAATCAACATGTCCGGCCCAGATGCCCGAATGTGATCCAGCAACCGCTCCCAATTCTTCCGCGGCGAGGCGCCATATCCGGTAACCTGTGGCTCCTCAAGATGGATGTCGGTGACAAAGGCAATTTTCATGGATATAATTTAACGATTTTTTTTACCGGCCTGCGCGCGCAAACCGATTTTTATATCTTTAGCCACCAAAACAAAGTTTATGCAGCAGGATCCTGAAGAATTCAAAAGGGAATTGGGGTTATTGGACGGTACGATGCTCGTTGTCGGGTCCATGATCGGTTCGGGAATATTCATTGTCAGTTCCGATATGGTGCGGCAGGTAGGTTCGGCCGGCTGGCTGATCGCGATTTGGGCCATCACGGGCCTCGCCACGGTGATCGCGGCAGTGAGTTATGGTGAACTCAGTGCCATGTTTCCCAAGGCAGGCGGGCAGTATGTCTATCTCAAGGAGGCCTACAACAAACTCATCGCCTTTTTGTACGGATGGAGTTTTTTCGCCGTGATCCAGACCGGGACGATAGCCGCGGTTGGGGTAGCCTTCTCGAAATTTGCCGCGTATATCTTTGAACCCTTCAGCGAGAAAAATATTCTGTTGTCACTCGGCGGATTCACCCTCAGCGCCGCGCAGATCGTATCCATCATCACCATCGTTTTCCTCACCTATCTCAACAGCCGCGGGGTGAAGAACAGCAAGATCCTGCAAACGGTCATGACCATTGTCAAGATCCTTTCGCTCGCCGGGCTCATCCTTTTCGGGCTGATGCTGGCCTTCGATTCCGGGACATGGGACGGGAATTGGACCAACGCCTGGGACGCGAAAGCGATGGCGTCGACGGGCGAGTGGTTGCCCATCAGCGGAACCGCGTTGATCACGGGCATCTCGGCCGCCATGGTGGGATCGCTATTCTCAAGCGATGCCTGGAACGGGGTCACGTTCATCGCGGGGGAAATCAAGAATCCGCAGCGCAATGTGGGCCTGAGCTTGTTCCTGGGGACGTTGACGGTGAGCGTCATCTATGTCCTGGCCAATATCATGTACCTTGCCGTGGTGCCCTTGCAGGAAATTGCGACCGCCCCTTCAGACCGAGTGGCCGTGGTGGCCTCGCAATACATTTTTGGGAATATCGGAACGCTGATCATCGCGCTGATGATCATGGTCTCCACCTTTGCCTGCAACAACGGACTGATCATGGCGGGCGCCCGGGTTTACTACACCATGGCCAAGGACCGACTGTTTTTCAAACAGGCAGCCCAGCTCAATGAATCAAGTGTTCCGGCCTGGGCCTTGTGGGCACAGTGCATCTGGGCTTCGGCGCTTTGCCTCACCGGAACTTATGGCGCTCTGCTGGACTTCGTAGTCATCATTGTTTTGATCTTTTATATCCTCACCATTGCGGGAATCTTCCGCCTTAGATACAAGATGCCCCACGCCGAAAGGCCCTACCGCGCCTTTGGCTATCCCGTTCTTCCGGCGCTCTACATCCTGTTTGCCAGCGCGCTTTCCATCACGTTGCTGGTTACGAAACCCGAGACGTGTGGATGGGGGGTTTTGATTATGTTGATAGGGATTCCCATTTATTTTATTTTGAGACCGGGGGAAGAGGTGTAATTAAGCCTGCGGCGCCTACTTTTTTTCGGGCAAAAAAAAGTAGCAAAAAATGCCTACGGCCTGCAACGACCTCTAAAAATCTGCGTTGGAAAATCCGCTATCGCGGTACCTGAAGTCCACTGGACTTCCTCCTTTTAATTTCAAATGCTAAATTCCAAAACTCGCACGGCTTTCGCTGGTGCTCAAACAGTTGGAATTTTTAACGCTTCGGCAATCTTGATTTTTCACGAGGTCTTTTGCGAAGGCCGCCTGAACGGCTGCATGTCGCCCGAATGAATTTCTTTCACCGGAACTTATTACCAAGATGATTTCGCTATGATTAATGTCAATTTTAAATGAATGGCAGCTCAAGCGGCTTGTGGGTTCCTGAGTAAAAAAGCAAGAATCGAAGCGCTCAAAAATCCGCACTGTCTGAGCGCCGCGAAAGCGCGCGAGTTTGTGGATTTTAGCGCGGAGATCGCAGATTTTTAGCAGGGTTCCGCCGCCGCCCTCGCCTTTTTGATTCTTTTGCGGCGAGGCAAAAGAATATAAAAATTAATGCGGCGCCGAAGGCGGCGGCATATTTCCATCAGTAGACAGAACATAATCTCGGCC
>SXQR01000231.1 GCA_005792865.1 Flavobacterium sp.
GCCGGAATTGTTTGATGAATACTGCGGCAACTCTATCAGCATGCTCACAGGTTCAAAACCCGGAATTTCATTATAGGTCAACCGGACTTTCATGAACCGCCAGTTGGCAAACTTGACGGGACTGACGCCCGGGGCGATGAATTGTCCAAAGGTGCTGTTGGTCTGCGCCGCGGGATAGGCGAAAGACGGGCCTGCGTTGTAACTTACATACCAGGGATTGATCCTGTACTGAGGGCTTGAAGCCTGCGAGAAATTTTTGTGTGTCACCTCGCTGTTTGCGGGCATCGCGAACTTCCCCATGACGCGGATCATCGGGTTGGCCGTCAGGTTATTGTCGGCGCCGTAGCAAACCAACTCACCTGAAAGCTGCAGTTCACTTTGATTGTTGATGCGCAGGCTTTGGCCGTTGACTGGGGCAACGCGTGCGGCATCTGATACCGTGTCAGGTGCGTCGTTTTCGCAGGAAAAGGAGATCAGGGCAAAAAGGGCAAGAGAACACAAGTAGAGATTTTTCATTTTTTCGGAATTTAGATTTGGGTTTGATTTCCGTAGCAAATGTATATCTATATAACGACAAAAAGCAAATAAAATCGATGAAATGCATTTTATTAACAATTTATTGCGTATAAATCTTACAAAAATAAATGTAGTTCGATCAATATCCGCATTTCAGATTATGCAACCAATCGGATGAACGGCATAACGAAATTGCGATTTTGACAAAATGATGAAACATTTACGGAACGCGGCCTGCAGGATTTCGGGTTGACCTGGAACACTCACAAGGAAGGCAGAACGGAGTGAAAGGTTGATCCGCGACATGAAATATGCCCAATACCAAGACTGATAATGGAAAGGGTTTACAGCTATCCGTAAACACACTGCAACTAACCTGTAATACGAAATTGGTAAAGCTAAAGTGCGATCTGTAAACTGTTCACTACCTCTTCATCAACCTTACTACGCGGATTCCCGATGAGGTAGCCACTTTCGCCGTGTAAATCCCAGTGGGCAAACCACGGCCGTCAAAACGATCGATGTTTTTGGCTGAAAGCACACACCGGCCCAGGACGTCATATAGTTCCACCGACAAAACTTCTCCATTAAATTGAACTGTTTCGGTAAACGGATTTGGGCTTGCGCTGAAGGATTGACCCGCTGCAAACGCCGAAGTGCTGAGCCCAGCCGGCAATATGGACATCAGGAACGAACCATAGCTGGAAAAACTGCTCGAAAGCATGACGGGGCTTCCGCCCGGATTGAAATCCATAGATCCCTGGAAACGGCCGCCAACCACGACCTCGTTAAAGGGGTTCACGGCAATCGATCGGCCTTCGGCATTGAGATTGGTTGAAACCGGCCCGTAGGATCTCGCCCATCCAAAATTGCCTTCGGCATCGAGCATCAGGTTGAAAGCCTGGTTACCACCGCCATTTGCCACGAGATTGTAAGCCGCATCGGATGGATCGGCGTCCATGTGGGAAACGTAATGCCCGGTTGCGTAAATGCGTCCCTGCGCATCGGTGGCAAGGTCAAATACCTTTTCGGAATAATTGATTGTAAAATCGGGCGACATGGCACCGATGGTCTTTGCCCAGACGAAAGTGCCGGCAGGCGTGAGCTTCAAAAAGAAAGCCGAGGCGAGCCCGACGCTCTGCAGGTCAAAGGTTGTCTCCGGGCTTGGGTCAAAATCGGCAACGACCCTCAGGATTCCCGCCGCGATGACGTGCCCCTGGTTGTCAAAGGTGACGGCGTGGCCGCTTTCGGCAAACGTGGATGCGGGCCTTCCAAATGAATGTGCCCATTCCAGGTTTAGCGCGGTATCATATTTTGCGAGATAAATATCCTCCCCGTTGGTTTGTGAGGCGTGGCTCAGTACCGCCGAAGACGGATCAAAATCCACCGTGCCGCGGTATCCCCCGGTGATCGCCACATTGCCCTGTGCGTCCACGTCCATGTCCCGGATGTAATCGTCATAGGCTGTGGATCCTATCTGAACGGCGTTTTGGAATACGCCGTCATTGTCATATTTGAGAACGTAACCGTCAAATTTGGCAGCATCGGTGGATAACGTGATGTTTGTGGCACCGCTAAAGCTCATCTGGTAATGAAAATAACCCGCGAGATAAACGTTCCCGGCAGCGTCGGTCTTGATTTGGCGGTTCCACATCGATCCGAATGGCGCCCCATGGGCCTTTGCCCAAATCAGGTTACGCGCACTATCGAACTTGCTGATGAAATTTCCGGTCGAGATGGTGGCCGATGCCGGCGGCAGGAACAAGGTGGCCGGCCCCGGGTCCATATCGGTCTGGTTGTTATAGATGCCTGCCACAAAAACATTTCCCGCGGCGTCAACGGCAACTGTAGGCGTGGTCTCCTCGATGGAACTGTAACCGTCGGCGCCGCCCACGATTTTCGCCCAGATCAGTTGTCCGTCCCGATTGAGCTTTACACAATACATGTCGCCCTGGTTGGGATTGGACCCGTTCAAATACAGGAAACCCGGTCCCGGATCAAAATCAACCGAGGAATGGAAAATGCCAACCGCGTAGACATTTCCGGCGGCGTCCGTGACCACATTGCTGCAAATTTCATGGGCCGAACCGCTGAATTTGGCCGCCCAGTTGAGCGATTGGCCATATGTTGAAATGGTAATGATCAGGGAAAGTAATATTGTTCTCATGATAAAAATTGAATGGCAAAGGTAGGTCTTACCGCAGTGATGGCAATGATAGTTAACAGTTAACGGTTTACGGTTGCATGATGATAGGTGTCGGATGACAGAAGACTGACAGCTACAGCTGATGACTGACGACTGACTGATGATTGCTCCCCACAAAAAAAAGCCCCATGTTTCCACGGGGCTTTCTCTTATCTGGAAAAAGAATTACTTCTTCTCGTTCTTCTCCATTTTGGCTTTAAGGCCGGCAAGGATCTCATTGTTGTCTCCCAATGTCGCAGCGGGTGCGTTGGTATTGTTTGACTCCTGGGCCTGCTTCATGTTGCGGTCCTCTTCCTCGCGGAAAATTGCCGTATGCGAAGCCACTACCCTTTTGAACTCCTTGTTGAACTCGATCACCTTGAAATCGGCGACTTCGCCTTTCTTGAGTTTCTTTCCGTCCTCTTTCTCAAGGTGACGGGCCGGGATGAAGGCCACGATGTCGTTGTTGAACTCAACCGTTGCGCCTTTGTCCACGATTTCGGCGATGGTTCCGTTGTGAACGGTTCCGACTCCGAATGAATCCTCATATTTGTCCCAAGGGTTGGGCTGTGTCTGCTTGTGGCCGAGGGACAGTTTGCGTCCGTCAACGTCAAGCTCCAGAACCACAACGTCAAGCTTCTCGCCTACCGTTACGAATTCGGACGGGTGCTTCACCTTCTTGGTCCATGAAAGGTCAGAGATGTAGATAAGTCCGTCGATGCCTTCCTCAAGTTCCACGAACACACCAAAGTTGGTGAAGTTGCGAACGATTCCGGTGTGACGCGATCCAACAGGATACTTCGCGGTGATGTCGGTCCATGGATCCTGTGAAAGTTGCTTGATGCCCAGTGACATCTTGCGGTCTTCGCGGTCCAGGGTCAGGATGACAGCCTCGACAACGTCGCCCACTTTCACGAAGTCCTGAGCCGAACGCAGGTGCGTTGACCATGACATCTCTGAAACATGGATGAGTCCTTCAACACCTTCGGCCACCTCGATGAACGCGCCGTAGTCTGCGATGACCACCACTTTGCCTTTCACCTTGTCACCTACCTTGAGGTTCGGATCAAGGGCATCCCATGGGTGTGCGTTAAGCTGCTTCAGACCAAGTTGGATACGTGTCTTCTCGTCGTCGAAATCCAGGATAACGACATTGAGTTTCTGGTCCAGTTCGAGCACTTCGCTCGGGTGGTTGATGCGCGACCATGAAAGGTCGGTAATGTGGATAAGACCGTCGACGCCTCCAAGGTCGATGAACACACCGTAAGATGTGATGTTCTTGACGACACCTTCGAGGACCTGCCCTTTCTGGAGCTGTCCGATGATCTCTTTTTTCTGGACTTCGATATCGGCTTCGATGAGCGCTTTGTGCGAAACCACCACGTTCTTGAACTCGTGGTTGATCTTCACTACCTTGAATTCCATCATTTTGTTGACGTAAACGTCGTAGTCGCGGATAGGCTTGACATCGATCTGCGATCCCGGAAGGAACGCCTCGATCCCGAATACGTCCACGATCATTCCGCCTTTGGTGCGGCATTTCACGTAACCCTGTACGATCTCGCCTGTTTCGTGGGCAGCGATGACGCGGTCCCAAGACTTGATGGTACGTGCTTTACGGTGTGACAATACGAGCTGTCCGGTCTTGTCCTCGCGGATGTCGATCAGGACCTCTACCTTGTCACCCACCTTCAGGCCCGGGTTGTAACGGAACTCGTTCAGGGAGATCACGCCTTCGCTCTTCGCGTTGATGTCAACGATCGCGTCGCGGTCTGTGATCCTTACCACGGTTCCTTCAACCACTTCCTCCTGGTCGGTGGCGATGAAGGTCTTTGAAACAAGCTCCTCGAATTCTTTCAGGTTCGATTCGTCAACGGCATCGATGCCTTCCTCGAAGTTGTGCCAATTGAAATTGTTCAAAAACTCTTCCTGTTGTTTTGCTAGTTCAGCCATTCTGATTTAAAAAATTTGTATCCTGCTTTCCCGGGGTCCGCGGCGGAATTACAGAAGCGTTTTACATTGAATCTTCCTTTTTTGAACCCTACCCGATAAAAAGGACTGCAAAAGTAAACCTTTTTTTGCAACATCCAAAAGGTTTTTGGCAGATACGGCGCTGTTTATCAGGACATTCAAATTTTTGCTATCTTAGAAGCCTTTTATCATGGGACCGATGAGTGGTAAAACGCTTTACCGACTGCCGGCCTTCAGCATTAACTTCCTGTGCCTGTTGCTGTTGGTATTCGCTTGGACCGATGCCATGCGCGCGTCGGCACCTCCCGAGTTTACCCTCTCCGTGACAGCCCAGGACGAGACGTGTCCGGGCAACGGCCAGCTTTCGATCTCGGTTTCAGGGACCGACCCCGCCGCCAGCATGTTCTACAAAGTCTACAAATTGCCGGACCTTGTCAATTCCATAACCGAGCAGGCCGCGCCAGTCATCACGGGGCTTACGGCCGGTACCTACCGTGTCATCGCGATCCAGACCGTTGCGGGCGAGAGCAACTCCCAGTCGGCCGATGCCGTCATACAGGACCAGATCGCGCCGCTGGCCTATACCATCACCAGTACCGGCTCCAGTTGCCAAAACGACGGCACGATGACGGTTTCCGTTTTTGGCGGGCTGGGCGTCCAATACGAGATAATTTCTGGGCCGGTCACCGCGCCGTTGCAGTCATCGGCAACTTTCACCAACCTTCCCGCCGGAGTATATCAGGTGCGCGTCTTTGACGATTGTGGCGAGGGGTGGGTCGCCACGCACACCCTTTTTCCGAATCCCGGCGAACTCGTCCTCGAGGGTCCGGCACTCCCCGACAATATCCTGCCCAGCTGCAATACGGTTTACGTGGCCAACACGGTCGTCGTGATTCCCGCGCAGTCCATCATCTATCCGCTCTCGGTGCAGTATACCATTCACCCGCCCGGCGGCGGGGCGCCCATCGTGATCAATACCACCGTCGCGACGGGCCCGGCA
The DNA here is from genome assembly GCA_005792865.1 of Flavobacterium sp. GTDB lineage: Bacteria > Bacteroidota > Bacteroidia > Flavobacteriales > Flavobacteriaceae > Flavobacterium. The sequence continues at coordinate 5,673 of SXQR01000231.1, forward strand.
AACGATCTCGAATTAATTGAGGAATTTCCCTTTTACAATGACCAGCCATACACTTATGATCTGGTGGTGACCGACGGATGCGGCAATACCTACAGCTCTCTGGGCATCCTTTTGGACCTGAGGTTCATCAGCGAACTGCGGACGCCGCCGGCCGAGTGCGGCCAGAATTTCATCAACGTCGCCTCTTCCAATTTTGTCCCGCCGCTTACGGTAAATTTCGTCTCTGTTCCTGCGGGTTTCGTGCCGACCGATTTCAATCCGGGGCATCCGGGGCCATTTACGGAGGATTCCATTGATTACGGCGGGTTCACGCAGCCGGTTCCGCCGGGCCTCTATTCGGCAAACATCACCGACGCCTGCGGAAGGACCGTTTTTGTCGAAGCCGAGATCGAGCCTCTGCCCGCCGAGCCTGCAGTGGACATCGTGCCCTACCCGGGTTGCCAGTCCTATATGAGCGAGGTCACGATCCGGATCCCGGGATTCCAGATCGTGGGCGGCACCATCACCGACGGCCCGCCCGAATATTCGGCGACCTATCCGGTCAACGTTTCCCAGTTTGTCAATGATCTCGGTGAGATTATCATACCTTTCCTGCCCACCGGCGATTACACGATCGATTTGCTGGACGATTGCGGCAATACTTACACGGTACCATTCGAGGTCCCGCCATTGGCCACGCAGGCCACCACCAGCACGCGCACCGGTTGTGCCGAGGGATTCGGGTCGGCGCGGGTACGGGGCAGCGGAACAAGCCTTGTCTCGGCCAGCATCACGGTGGCGCCGGCGGCCTTTGGGCAAACGCTTCCCTTTGATGCTTCCGGTTTCCTGTCACCTACGGGGGTATTATCGATGGAGGGCCTGCCGCCCGGGCTCTATAAAGTAACGGTCACCGACAATTGCGGCATCACGCATACCGACCTCTCCTTCACAATCACGGCCTATGCGGTGACCGAGAACACCTACAGCGTCACGCCCTATTGCGGGTCTTTTGACCTGACACTGAACCATGTGAGCAATGCCTCTACGGCGCAGACCTTTTGGTTGCAAAAGAAAGATCCCGGCACGGGCCAGTGGATGCACCCCGAAACGGGCGTGTTGTATGTGGAGGGGACCGCGCCCAACGGGGTCAATGCCTTTCAGCTGACCAATA